>JAUXAU010000021.1 GCA_030619765.1 Thermoplasmatota archaeon | reverse complement strand
TCGTCATGGTGTAAAAGTGATTGATGATCGGCAGCAGACATTGCAGGTGTTCCCGCCGAGCGGGGATGCGGCATGACCGAAGGGCGTGCCGAGGAAGCGAAGGCGGAACGGGGTTATAGGGGTGAAACCCCTATTTCACTTGTACATCTTTGATGGTGTGATGCCTTCGAGCTAATTTACGAATCATATTGATATTTCTTCCACCCTTGCCGATTAATTTTGATTTGTCTCTTGGATTAACTTCTATTTTTACAATGCTCGCATCATCATTTCCTTCTATATTAATGCTGTTTGCTTTGTATGGCTTACAAAGATTTTCTACAAATCTCTTTTTATCTTCATCAAATTCTACAAATTTTACGTTTTTCTTAAAAAGAGTACGCAATTTCTCTAAATTTTTTGCTTTACTCCCAATAGCAACACCCATATCTCCCTTTTCAATTACAAAAATTATGCGATCGTCTTCTACTACACAATCTTTAATATTTGCTCCAGAATACTTGCTTGCTAGGCTTAGGTATTGTACTATTTCATTAGAAAAGGTAATTTCTGACATTGTTATTTCCTTTTTTTAACTAGCTGCATTATATTAGATTCGCCCTCATCTATCACTGCAAAAGCAGAGACTACAAAGTTTTTACCACATGCATACCCAAGTTCTACACCGTTTGAGTCATAATTGTAAACTGATACTTTTTTTTCATTTGCTAAAGCAGTAATCTCTGTAGAATATGAACAATTATTTGATATAACAATAAGCTTTGCAGCTCCATTATTTATTGCCGTCTTCGTTTGTTTTTCTCCAATCTTTACCTTTCCTTTTTTTACTACATTCTTTAAAACTTTGTTCACATCTACCATTTACTTTCCCTTCTTCTTTTTGCTTTTACCGTGGCCCATAGCAAGCTCAACAGCGCCCGTACCTAAATTGACAGGTTGTCCAACAATAATGTTTTCTGCGACACCGTTGAGTTTATCAAATTCGCCTCTCTGACTAGCTAATAATAAATGATTTACTGTTATTTCAAATGCAGCTCTAGATAATACAGAGCTTTTTTCACCACTTACGCCATGCCTTCCGATAGCCCTCACAGTGCCATCTGCAGTCATAACATCCGCTACAATCATAATGTGTCTTAGATCCACAATCAAACCCTGTTCTGATAGGGTATTATGCGCCTCTTGAATTATCATGTTCCTTGCCGCTTCTACCCCAAGTTCTCTAGCAACAGCATGAATATCATTTGTTGATGTCTTATACGGGTCAACACCCTCAATTTCTAAAACCTCTTTGAGATTGCTCCCCTCACTATATATTACATATCCTTCATCGGATTCCTTTCTTATAATAACTCGTTTTATTCCGTCGATGCCTTTAATTTTTATTTTTTTAAGGTTTTCGTTAATACTCTGAAGATTTTTATAACCAGGATCATCTAATGTTATTTTAATAGCATTTTTTTCTATGTGGGCATCTGTCTTTCTGACTGTTTTTACTCTCTCCAATATTTCCCCTAATGTTAATCCCTTTTTATCCATTGTTTTTTTGTTTGGTTTAATATAGATTATTAAATTGATTAAATCCATTTCAATATCTGCTATGTCTGTAAGTTTTGTAATTTCAATTTTATTTGCAATTTCTTTTGCTAGATCAGAATTTACTCTATATTCATCTCTGAGGTAGATATTCATCATCGGAGTTGACGGTATGGATCTTGCATCAACAATTTCTATGAGTCTTGGTAAGCCTAGAGTAACGTTAATTTCTGCTACACCTGCGTAGTGAAAAGTCCTCATCGTCATTTGAGTTCCGGGCTCTCCAATACTTTGTGCACCCACCATGCCACACGCTTCAGTTGGATCAATTAGATTTTTACCATAATCGTCCAATATTCTATCAATTATAATTTTCAATTTTGAATTAAGTTTTTTATCCCTAGCAACTCTTTCTACAACATTATCAACTACATATCTAGGAAGAAATCTATCTTTCAAAATTTTGTTTATCTCTAATCTTATCTTTTTGTATTCTTTTGGTTCCTCTTCTTCTTTAGGTGGCGGAGGAATCATTTTTACTTCTAACTTCTTAGCTTTATCCTTAGTAGATTTCAAAGTTTCTTTCTTCTTTTTGGTGGGCATGCCCTTTGTTTTTTTAATCTTTGCAGACTTCTTCCTCTCTTTCTGTTTTTTAATTGGTGTGGGAGCTTTTTTTTCTTCCAACTTTTTTGCTTTGACAGTTTTATCCTCGGTAGATTTTGGTAGTTCTTTCTTTTTGGTGGAGATTTTCTTTGTTTTTTTAATCTTTGCAGGCTTCTTCCTCTCTTTCTGTTTTTTGGTTGACGAAGGAACAATTTTTTCTTTCAATTTTTTTGCTTTGACAGTTTTATCTTTAGTAGATTCTAACAGTTCTTTTTTCTTTATATTTTTGGAAGATGTATCTTTTTTGGGCCTAGAAGGGTTTTTTATGTTTTTTTGTTTTTTATTCTTGGTTCCAGTTTTGCTCATAACTATGCCCCCTCGTTTATCTCGTATATGATTCTATCTATGTCCACTGCTTTTCCATTTGTACTTCTTGATGGATCTACCCCATCTTCACCATAAATAAATTGTATTATGTCTCCTCCCGTATGTCTCACTGTGCCGTCACTTTCTACCTTGAGATCTTCTAAAGCATTTACCAAACGTCTTTGCATATATCCTGATCGAGATGTACGTACCGCAGTGTCTACGAGACCTTCTCTACCACCCATTGAATGGAAGAAATATTCAGTTGGATTAAGCCCACTTTTATAACTACTGGCGACAAAACCTTTTGCACTTGATCCTAAATCTCCCTTTTTGAAATGCGGTAATGTTCTATGCTTATAGCCCCTCGATATTCTTTCACCACGAACAGCCTGCTGTCCTACGCAACCGGACATCTGAGATAGGTTTAACATTGAACCTCTGGCACCGGATTTTGCCATTATGACGGCACTATTGTCCATCCCAAGATATCTGCTGGCTATTTCACCGGCCATATCTCTAGCTCTACCAGTAACTCTCATTATTTCCATTTCTAATGTTTCTTCTAAACTTCTTCCAGGAAGAGGTTCCAGCTCACTGTTTTCATATGCTAAAACAAGATTCTTAATCTTACTCTGTGCTTCATCTAAACCTTCTTTTATTTGTCTTTTTGCTTCTTTTGGTATATCTTCATCATCAATACTTGTAGTAAAACCAAATTTAGTTATTGTAACTATTCCTAAGCGAGTAACATTGTCAATAAATTCTCTGCCGACATCTGTTCCATGATCTTTGATTATCCTTTCTACAATTCTTCCTTTAAATGAACCAATGCTATTTTCATCAATCACCCCTCGTTTAAGAATGCCATTTTTTATTATGACATATGCATTATGTGGGCAATCTGGAGCCTTGCACACTTCACAGTTAAAGCAAGATTTGGCTTTGTATTCCATATTCAAATCTTTTGGTAACAAAACACTAAATATGTCTCTGCCGTAAACAAAACTTTTCCCATCCTCAACATGTGTTTTTGGGAATTTTCCTTTATACTTAAATGCCCCTAAAAATTGTGCCGCCGCTTCTTTTGAGAATTCCTTATCTCGATATGTAAGTAAGAAGCATCCTGATATGTGATCATGTAGCCCACCTATTATTATACCGCCAAATCTGGGTGAGAGAATATTTTCTTGCACTTTCATAAGAATTTCAGCTTCGGCTTTTGCCTCGACCCCTTGTAGAAGATGAAGATTCATTTCATCTCCATCAAAATCTGCATTATATGGAGGACATACAGAGAGATTAAACCGAAATGATCTGTATGGAACTATCTTAACTCGATGTGCCATCATAGACATACGGTGAAGAGATGGTTGACGATTGAATAATGCAATATCCCCATCCATTAATTGTCTCTCTATTATAAAACCAACTTCTAATTTTTCAGCAACATCTTCGGCATTTCTTTCCGCTACTTTGATTCTTTGTTCTATGCCATTTCTGTATCTTTTCACATAATTTACACGCGGCACATATTCTGATGTATCAGATCCCTTGTCTTCAGCGCTTTGTTTAATTATTTTTTTACACCATTCGAGATTGTGTACGGTGACTCTTACAGGTACTGTTAGCTCCCTGGCTATCTCTTTAGGAACACCAATTTCGTTAATGCTTAAATTAGGATCTGGAGAGATCACAGTTCTTGCAGAGAAATTAACTCGCTTACCTGATAAGTTACTTCTAAATCTACCCTCCTTCCCTTTAAGTCTTTGTGCTAAAGTCTTAAGAGGCCTGCCAGAACGATGTCTTGCTGGAGGTATTCCTGAAGTCTGATTGTCTAAGTATGTGGTAACGTGATACTGAAGTAGTTCCCACAAATCCTCTACTATAAGTTGGGGGGCACCAGCATCTCTATTCTCCTGTAATCTCTGATTTATTCGAATAACGTCTACTAGTTTATGTGTAAGATCATCTTCAGAACGTTCACCAGATTCTAGTGTGACTGAAGGTCTTACTGTAACTGGAGGAACAGGTAAAACCGTTAATACCATCCATTCAGGTCTTGCTGATTTTATGTTAACATCTAATAATGCCAAGTCTTCATCAGAGATTTTTTCCAGCCAATCTCTTATCTCAGTAGGAGTTAATTTTTTCCCATTTTCTCTAAAAGATGTAGGTTTATCAAGATCTATCTTACCTGTTATATTGTCACATCTAGGGCATGCTTCCACTTTAGTACATTCGGATATGATGCTCTTAAAAGCGAAGGAATTGTCTCTCCCCTCCAACCTATTTTTTTCGATTAACTGGTTATATTCACCCAATCGTTTATCGGTTAGTAGTACTCTTCCACATTTTCTGCACGTTGCCCGTAAACTATTTCTTATAGTTTTAACAAAACCAACATGAACAACAGGCATTGCAAGGTCAATATGTCCAAAGTGTCCAGGGCATTTGTCTTTCCCTACTTTCAGCCCACAAGTTTTACACCTTAATCCCGGCTCAATAACACTTAATTTTTGGTCCATGAGACCCATTGTAATGGGAAAACCATCATCGTCATAGGTATCAGCAGTAATCACTTTTGTAGCACTCATCTTTCTGAGTTCATTTGGTGAAAGCACAGCAAACTCCAAACTCCCTATCTTTTTAGTGATACTTCTTAATCTCGCCATACTTAAACCTCCTATACTAATGATTCTAGTTTAATTCTAGGTACAACAACCAATGATTTTAATTCATCAATTAACAATTTAAATGCATAACTCATTTCAACAGGGTGTATATCTGCCTTGTCACCACATATAGAACAATGCAACCTTCCATGCCTATCAATCATTGCTATATGGCCACAGGTATTGCATACGTACTTCATTGTAATATCCGATTCATCAAGTAATCTATCTTTTATAACCATTGAAGCTCCATGAGCAATTAGACAATCCCTTTCCATCTCCCCAAATCGTAAACCGCCTTCTCTTGCTCTACCCTCGGTAGGCTGTCTTGTTAATATTTGTACAGGCCCTCTTGATCGTGCATGTATTTTACCTGCTACCATGTGATGTAATTTTTGATAATAAATACATCCTATGAATATGTCACATTCTAATTGTTTCCCTGTTATTCCATCATAGAAAATTTCTTTACCATTATCTTTAAATCCATTTTTAATCAGTGCATTTCTAAGTTTTTCTTCAGATTCTCCGCTAAATGCAGTTCCATTTACAGCTCTCCCTTCAAGGGATCCTACTTTGCCACCTATCATCTCAAGTACGTGGGCTACCGTCATTCTTGATGGTATAGCATGCGGATTAATTATCAAATCTGGAGATATTCCATCTTCAGTGAAAGGCATATCTTCTTGTGGTGCGATATAACCTATGACTCCCTTCTGACCATGTTTTGATGCAAATTTATCGCCATATTCAGGAATGCGCTGTTCTCGTACCTTAATTTTAACCATTCTTGAACCATTTACAGACTCTGAAAGCATAACTTTATCAACAACACCTCCCTCACCGTGCTGAACTGTAACAGACGTTTCTCTTCTTTTTTGTGGTGTTAGAAAATCGGTAGGTTCTTCAAGAAATCTTGGTGGAGAGGTTTTTCCTATCAACACCTCACCGCCATTAACACTGCATTCAGGAGAAATGAGACCATCTTCACCAAGATTATTGTAGGCCTCTTCACTTCTTACACCTCTACAATCCGGATTTGGAATCTCAAAATGATCCTCTTGGCCACCAGGATATCTTTTTTCCTCACTACGATAAGTCCTGATAAAGGAACTTCTACCAAGTCCTCTTTCAATAGATGATTTGCTCAATACAAGTGCATCCTCCATATTATAACCTTGAAATGATGCTACCGCTACAATGAAATTTTGTCCAGCTGGTCTTTCTCTAAAATTGATATATTTGATAGGGTGAGTTTGAACTATAGGTTTTTGAGGATAATGCATCAAATGCCCTCTGGTATCGGGACGTATTCTGTAGTTTGCCGCCCCAAAACCAAGAGATTGCTTACCCATACCTGCACCCATGGTAATTCTTGGAGATGAATTGTGTTCAGGATATGGAACCAAAGAAGAACCGATGCCCAATATACACATAGGATCTAACTCCATATGGGTATGATTAGGTGTAATATCACTTTCTGTTAATGCTATAAGGGTGTTTTCCTCTTCTTCAGCATCCATGTATTCTACAATACCTTCGTTTATAAGATCTATCCATTTTTTCTTTCCTTCTTTGAGTTCACTTAAATACTTATTGGTTAACAAAAGTTTACCGTTTTCAACAACAAGAAGAGGTCTTCTCAATCTACCGCAGTCACAGTTTACGATAACATCATTTGCTTCCGTATCATAACATATATTTATTTCGTTGCTAAGTAAACCTTTTCGCCTTCTCTGCCTTAACTTTTGTACTAATTCTTCTCCATTGGAGTGCATACCAATGAGGTCACCATTTAGATAAACTCTGGAACCAGTCATATTCTTTGTAATTTCTTTGATGCCTAAATCTCTCAAAACAGTTTCTAATTCTTTTTCAGAAAATCCTTCAGATATTTCAACGGTAAGTGCAAGGTTTTTCACAAGACCACAGTTAGGTCCTTCAGGCGTTTCATTTGGACATAATCTGCCCCATTGAGTAGAATGTAAATCTCTGGCTTCAAAGTGTGGTTGAGATCTTGTTAAAGGCGAAGTTACTCGCCTTAAATGACTAAGTACAGCTAGATTACTTGTCCTGTCTAATAGTTGAGATATACCTGCTCGTCCACCAACCCAGTTACCCGTTGCAAGGGCATGATGGATCCTTTGACTTAAAACATCTGCACGTAGACACGAACCAATCTTTATTTCCTTGCCTTTTGCGTGAATCCGTTCAATCTGGTATTTTAAGTCTTTACAAAGAGCTGTGAATGCAACCCTAAATAGATCTTCCATTAAATCTCCAGCTAGCTTCAACCGTTTGTTTGCATAATGGTCTTTATCATCAGGTTCTCTTTTGCCTAATGCTAACTCTAAAACGGCCATACCCATACGTGCCATGAAGATAGCCTTTGTCAGGCGATCTTCTGGAGAATTTCCAAGATGTGCAAGAAGATGTCTGTCCATTATGGTTTCTACTCGTTTAATACGATATTCTTTAGCTTGCCCACCAGCGAATTTTTTACCTAAGTAAGCAACAGCTTCCTCTTTTGTTGTTATGCCATATTCCCTGGCACATTCCTCAATATTTGCCAAAACGTAAGGTTCCATTTTAGGATCTACACATATAACATCAACGATTTCCTCATCATTCTCCATGCCCAGCGATCTTAACAATATAATGAGAGGTATCTGACCATATGTCGTAGGTAGAGATACCATGAGCATGCCATCTTTTTTTTTCTCAACTACCGTTAAAGCACGGTATCCTTCTCTCTGAGAAAATACTTTGGCAACTTCTACATCAGTACCATATCTGCTAGCCTTTTCTACTAGGACTCGATTGGGTGCAAGGTCTTCAACAGTGATAAGTACTCTTTCTGTACCATTGCTAATAAAGTATCCACCTGGATCTAATGGGTCCTCCTGTTTTTCTTGCAGTTTTTCGTTATACTCTTCATCTGACATACTGTGCTCAGATTCTTCTTCTAAGGCTTTTTTAGATATGTTACATCTCTTTGATTTGACCATTATGGGTAGTTCGCCAATTCTTACTGTTTCAGGTTCATATTCAACTTCATCTTTAACAGGCATGAATTCTAATTCAACATTTGCTTCATAGGTGAGATCTCTCAATCTTGCCTCCATAGGCGATAGACGTCTTTCAGTCCCATCCGCTTCCTTCACTTTTGGATATCCTACTTTTATTTTACCAAATTTTATCTTGTATCCTTCTATTTCTGGATATATGTAACCTTTTTCCATCCCTTCTTCCTCTTGGCCAATTACAGTATTATCAACGATTCTCTGTAATCTTTGACTTAAAAAATCCTCATACGATGCAAGCTGGTGATTTACTATACTTCTATCTCTATAAAAAGCATCAACAAATTCTTCCATATTATTACACACCTATGATTTCATACTTAGCACTAACTTGTGAAAGTCCCCCTCTCACTATTCTCACTTGCTATAACTATTCTATAAGCTGTCGCATATTTTGCAGTTTGACTTTTTCTTACAACTTTTATGATTTGCCCTGGCTTTGCTTCAATAGAAATTATCACAGGATCAGTATCCAGAATCTTTGGTAGTTGTTCGGGTTGGATGTTGTATTTTTCCAACAGTTCCTTTCTCTCCTTATCAGATAAAATTGTGTGTTCGGGAACCAGTTCGTGTCCTAATATTTCATAACGTTTTTCATGTTGTTTTTTTGAGGTGACAGCGATGGTACATTCCCCCCAGTTTTTTTTGAGGAATAGGCGGGCCTGAAGGGATTCGAACCCTTGGCCACCTGGTTAAAAGCCAGATGCTCTACCTAGCTGAGCTACAGGCCCAATCAAGGGCCGCAGTTCCATTTCATTTAATTATTTTTTATATACTACACTCTATCTAATATTATTGTTGGAACGGCTTACCCCTAATACCAATTCTTATATAAATATTTTTACATATGTTGTGATGAGATTTTTATAAATTTTAAACACAGTTAATTTTTTAATTAGCGTTTCAAATACATCAAATAAATGAAAATCAATGAAGTATTTTATTCACTACAAGGGGAAGGAAATTGGACGGGATTACCAAACATATTCATAAGAGTAACGGGATGTAATTTAAGATGTTCTTACTGTGATACAAAGTATGCATATGAACATGGAAAAAAAATGAGCATTGAAGATATTGTTGATGAGATTCAAAAGTTTCCTTGCAAACATATTTGTATAACTGGTGGAGAACCGTTATTACAAAATAAAATACTTGATTTAATAAATATTCTTTTAAAAAGAGGATATAGGATATGTTTGGAAACAAATGGAAGTATAAGCATAGAAAAATTAGTAGGCAAAAAATCATTGATGATCTCTCTTGATATCAAATGCCCATCATCAGGTATGCATGAAAAAATGAATTTCAATAATTTATCATATCTTACCACTAATGATCAATTAAAATTTGTAATCAAAAATAGGGAGGATTACGATTTTGCAAAAGCTGTTATTAAAAAATATAAACCCAAAAGTACTGTTTTTTTTCAACCTGTGTGGGGCACTAATCTAAAAGATTTATCTTCTTGGATACTTGATGATAGTTTCAATGTAAGGTTGGGTTTGCAGTTACATAAGATAGTGTGGGGGGATAAAAAAGGAGTTTAATTTTTTACTAGTTGATTTTGACGTTTAAATATTAGATACACACAAACTATATACCGTAAAAGCATATTCTTGGTTGAAAATTGTTAATAAAACATAAAGCTGATTTGAAAGTGAAGTTTAAGAGGTGAAATAAAAATGCAACCGGCAAATATGGCATATGATAGGGCAATTACGGTCTTTTCCCCCGATGGAAGATTGTTTCAAGTAGAATATGCAAGAGAAGCGGTTAAGAGAGGGACTACAACCGTGGGATTAAAGTTTAAAGATGGAGTGGTTTTGATTATTGATAAAAGAATTACGTCCCGTTTAATAGAACCAAGTTCCATTGAAAAGATATTCATGATAGATGATCATATTGGTTGTGCGACTTCTGGCCTTGTTGCAGATGCAAGAGCTCTTATTGATAGGGCTCGTTTGGATGCTCAGATAAATGAAATAACATATGATGAAAAAATACAGATTAAAACGCTTGTTAAACGTATTTGTGATTTTAAACAGACATACACTCAATATGGTGGAGTAAGACCTTTTGGAACTGCCCTCCTAATAGCAGGTGTAGATGAAACAGGACCTAGATTGTTTTCTACAGATCCCTCTGGTGCCTTGATGGAATATAAAGCGAGCAGTGAAGGGTCTGGACGTAGTGGAGCAATGGCATATTTCGAGGAAAATTATAAAGAAAACTTGTCTTTGGAGGAGGCTGTTGATATGGCTATAAAGGCATTACATAAAGGTACTGAAGGAAAACTAAACCCTGATGCTGTTGAGATAGGTGTAGTAAAAAAAGATATTGTGTTTCATATACTCTCACAGGAGGAAACGAAAACATATATATCTAAAGCAATTGGAGGTAAGTAGTTTTGGTAAGTCTCGATGAGGCAGTTATTGCACGATTACAAAAAGGAGAAGATCACTTCGAAATTCTTGTAGACCCTAAAACAGCTGAGCAACTAATCGAAGGTAAAGAAGTAGATGTTCTTTCATGCCTTGCCATAGATGCAATTTTTAAAGATTCTAAAAAAGGCACTCATGCCCCTCAAGAATCAATTCAAAAACATTTCGGTACAGATGAAGTTGAAGTGATTGCAAAAGAAATCATTTTACATGGAGAAATACAACTGACTACAGAACAAAGACATGAGATGCAGGAACAGAAAAGAAAACGCATTGTTGATGTAATTGTTAAAAATGCAATGGATTCTAAAACAAAGGCTCCTCATCCACGTCAGAGAATTGAACTTGCAATGGAAGAAGCGGGAGTTCATATTGACCCGTTTAAACCCGTTGATCAGCAAGTGAAAATTGTAATAGATGCTTTAAGACCCATTGTACCTATTTCAATGGAGCAGGTGAGGATATCAGTAAAAATTCCACCTCAATATACAGGTAAGGCTTATGGCGTCGCTCGTAACTTCGGCGTTTTAGAGAGAGAAGATTGGCAATCTGATGGCTCATGGATTGGTATTGTTAAGATTCCAGCAGGTATGCAAACAGACTTTTATGATAAATTAAATGATGTTACTAAGGGAAATGTAGAAACAAGGATTTTAAAGTGATTTTGAAGAGGTTATTATTCTATGCCAAACGAAGAACGTAAGATTGTTTTACCTAGCCAGATTTTGGGAGATATAAGATCCAATAAGGCAGGTCGAGGTACTTTTATTGAAAACGGGAAAATCATATCTGAGAAATTGGGAATATTAAATGCAAATTCAAGTTATATAAATGTATTATCTTTTAAAGGTCGTTATGGACCTACTGTGGACGATTTTATCATTGGTATTGTCGAAGAAGCTTTGTCCGCAGGATGGTTAGTTGATATCAATGCTCCATCTCCTGCTTTTTTACACGTAAATGAGGTGCCTTGGGATATTGAATTTGGCGATACCGAAAAATATTTAAACAGAGGAGATTGCATAATGGCAAAGGTTTCACAGATTGATGAATCAAAGAAATTCCAAATTACATTGAAAGATCGTAATTTATATAAAATCAAAGGGGGTCACATAATCGAAGTGGAACCTTCTAGAGTACCAAGAATTATTGGTAAAAAAGGATCTATGATCGCTTTAATAAAGAAATATATCCGCTGTCGCATTTTTGTTGGCCAGAATGGAAGAATTTGGGTCGATGGAGATACAGAAAGCATAGAACGGGTGTTACAAACCATATATAAGATAGAAAGTGAAGCCATTACATATGGACTCACAAATAGAATTGAAGAACTATTGAAAAAAGACGCAAAGGATGTGCGATAATGGAATTAGATATCAAATTGATTGATGACAATGGAAAACGATTGGATGGAAGAAGTGCTGAAGAGTTAAGAAAAATCAAGATCGAAGCAGGAGTATTGCATAGAGCAGATGGTTCTTGTTATCTTGAATGGGGTGGCAATAAGGTTTTAGCTGCTGTTTATGGCCCAAGAGAAGCCATTCCAAGACATACGCAAAATCCTCTAAGGGCAATTGTGAATGCTAGGTACAATATGGCTGCTTTTAGTGTTGAAGATCGTAAACGACCAGGACCAGATCGAAGAAGTAGAGAAATTTCAAAAGTGATTTCCGAAGCATTAGAGAAAATTATTCTAACGGAACAATTTCCTAGATCCGCAATTGATGTGAATATTGAAGTATTAGATGCAGAAGCAGGTACCCGGTGTGCAGGCCTTACCGCAGCAGGCGTAGCGCTCGCAGATGCTGGCATTCCAATGAACGATATTCCTGTAGCATGCGCTGCAGGTAAGATTGCAGGTCAAATTGTTATAGACCTTGGAAAGGAAGAGGACAACTTCGGTGATGCAGATTTGCCTGTAGCGATTTCTCCACGCACTGACGAGATTCTACTTCTCCAAATGGATGGACATCTAACTGTTGAAGAGTTCAACAAGGCATTGGATCTTGCGATCAAGGGTTGTCATGTAGCATCGGAGATTCAAAAGAAAGCAATACTGGATAAGTATCAATCTGTTAAGGAGGCAGAATAATGTCAATTGTACCAATAATCAAACGTGACTATATTTCCAAACTCGCAGAACAAGGAAAACGAATTGATGGAAGAAGATTTGATGAATACAGAAAAATTGAAATTGAAACTAATGTAGTTAGTAAGGCTGAAGGGTCAGCGAGGGTTAAAATTGGTAATACACAGGTGTTAACTGGAATAAAAATGGATGTAGGTGAACCGTATTCCGATTCTCCAGAATCCGGCGTT
This sequence comes from Thermoplasmatota archaeon, assembly GCA_030619765.1. Classification (GTDB taxonomy): domain Archaea; phylum Thermoplasmatota; class E2; order DHVEG-1; family DHVEG-1; genus JAGLML01. The sequence continues at coordinate 27,644 of JAUXAU010000021.1, read as the reverse complement.
TTAACGACAGCCGCAGAACTCATTCCGCTTGCTTCACCAGATTTTGAGGCAGGTCCCCCACGAGAAAATGCAATTGAACTCGCCAGAGTAGTAGATAGAGGCGTAAGAGAATCTGAAGTTATAGAATTAGATAAACTATGTCTTGAACCTGGGGAAAAAGTCTGGATAGTATTCATTGATATCCATATTCTTGACTATGATGGCAATTTATTTGATGCTGCTTCACTTGCTTCGCTCGCTGCATTGTCTACCACTATAGTCCCAGCAGCTCGTCTTGAGGTGGGTGAAGATTATCAATTGCTGCTTAAAGAGCCTCCAATATCTTGCACTTCTGTTAAATTTGATAACTTTGTTGTAATAGATCCTTCTCTTGATGAAGAGGAGATAGCAGATGCAAGATTGACAGTTGCAACAGATAAAAATGGCGATATTCGGGCTATGCAGAAAGGTTTAAATGGCAGTTTCACTAAGGAAGAGATACAAAAAGTTATAAGAGTCTCTCTTGATAACGGGCGAGAAATAAAAAAGCAATTATCTGAAAGTACAGGAAAATAAAATGGCAAAAAGAACAAAAAAAGTAGGTTCAGCAGGTCGATTTCAAGCTAGATATGGGGTTAGAGCACGAACGCGAGTAAGGGATGTAGAAATTCAGCAAAGGGCAAAACATAAGTGTCCAAAATGCGGTCAGAATACAGTTAAGCGAAGTGGAACGGGCATTTGGACATGTAAAAAATGCGGAAATACTTTTGCTGGTGGCGCGTATATACCAAAAACTGCACAAGGCCTCGATGTAGACAAAATGTTAAAAGGTAGTATAAAAAATATTTCAGAGTGATTTATTATGACTGGATATAAATGCGGACTCTGTAAAAAAACTGTCCAATTTGATGTAAAGAATATTGGCATTCACTGTCCTTATTGCGGTAGCAAGGTGTTCTATAAAGAGCGACCAACAGTAGCCAAACGTATCAAGGCAGCATGAAGAAAAAAGCTTCCTTTATTTTTAATTTTGATTCTTTTAAGGATGCTAAGCTCGTAGCAGAATCACTTTCTCCGGAAGTAAAACATAAAATTCCAAAAGCAAATGTTGAAATCTCTCTTTCTAAGAATGCCCTTTCTTTAAAGATTGAGTCCGATGATGTAAGCACTTTGAGGGCAGCTTGTAATTCATATCTACGCTGGGTAAATACTGCTATTAACGTTAATCAACTTGTTTAGATTTCTATTGTTTCTCTTCTACCTGGGCCAATAGATACTACAGCAATAGGAACTTGTAGTTCTTTTTCAATGAAGTTAAGATACTCCTGTGCTTCTTTAGGTAGATCCGAAAATTTTGAAGAGTTTTTGTCCATTTCATCCCATCCCTTGAATTCTTTATAGATTGGTTTACATTGTTTTACGTCTTCAATGTTTGCTGGGAAGTAATCAATTTTTTTACCGTTTAGTTGATAGTGAGTACAAATTTTTACTTGTTTTAAGCTGTCCAATACATCAAGTTTTGTTATCGCTAGCTTTGTAATGCCGGATATCATGCAAGCATGTCTTAATACTACAAGATCAAGCCATCCACATCTTCTTGGCCTACTTGTAGTAGTACCAAATTCGTGACCTTTTTGTTGCAGGTATTCTCCATCTTTATCAAGTAATTCAGTAGGTAAAGGTCCTTCTCCCACTCGAGTTGTATATGCTTTTACAATACCAATAATCTCATCGATGTATTTTGGACCAATGCCCGCGCCTATTGTTGATCCGCCAGCAATAGTGTGAGAAGAAGTAGTATAAGGATATGTACCATAGTCGACATCAAGCATGGTCCCCTGTGCACCCTCTAGAAGGATATTCTTACCGTTTTTGATAGCTTTATTTAACTCTACATGAGTTGTAATAATAAAATCCTTCAGTTTTTCTCCATATTTGCTGTAGGCATCCAGAATTTCTTTTTTATCTAGTTTTTTATCTATTTTATAGACATCAAGGATTTTTTGTTTAATGGGTATTATGTGATCAAGTTTTTTATTTAACGTTTTTTTATCAGTTAGGTCAATCGCTCTAATGCCTTTACGAGCTACTTTGTCGCTATAACAGGGTCCGATACCTCTTTTTGTCGTACCTATTTTTTTGTCACCAAGATATTTTTCTTCTGCACCATCCAAAATTTTGTGATATGGCATTATAATATTGGTTCTGTCACTTATGAGAAGTTTTGGTTTTATACCACGTTTTGTAAGTTCATTAATTTCGTTAATCAAAATTTCAGGGTCTAATACCACACCACTTCCAATTATACCGGTTTTTCCTTGTATCACCCCTGAGGGAATTAAATGAAGCTTGTAGACTTCATCTCCTACTTTTATTGTGTGACCAGCATTATTTCCGCCATGATAACGGACTACATAGTCAGCATCTTTAGAAAAATAATCTACAACTTTTCCTTTGCCCTCATCGCCCCATTGTGTACCAATAACTAATGTAACTGTCATTTCCTTCACTCAAATGCCAATGGAAAAGATGTACATAAATATGATGTTAGCTACTATTTTTTTTTACAGAGATATTGATACTAGGTGGTTTTTCTAAATGTTTTTTAACCGTACATAAACCCGCTGTTTTTATTATTGCATTTTTGTAGTTATCTGGAAAATCTTTTGGAACTTGAATTTCCATACTTATTTTGTTTATCATGTGTGTTTCTTTGTTTTTCTCTATTCTTAAAATCATTTTGATTTTATCTGTGGAGATATTCCGTTTTTGGCAAAAGCTGAGGACATAAATTCCTGTACAAGTACCAATAGATGTTAGAAAAAGCGAGAATGGTTCAGGGGCTGTACTTCCCCCTCCTTCATGTTTTGGTTGATCGGTTTTAATTGTAAAACCTTTATATACTGCATCTACTTTTTTACCGCCTGGAAAGTAAATCTCCATATCCATTTTTATTTCTCCATTCAACGTTAATTGTCTTAAATGTATTATAAGGTTATCAATTTTTTCTATGCTCTCCTTAATAAATTCATTTGTTTATTCTGCTATATGTATTCATATTTTACACGAAAATTATTTTTGACGAAGGTTTTATAAAATAGATGCTGTATGGCCAGATAAATGCCTAACGATTGGAACAATTTTGGACAAATAAATGGAGAAACGAGTTTAGATTTAGAATTACTTAAAAAAGAAGTGGGTCAACGTTTTCCTTTTTATGAGATGAAGCACGACATTAAAACCGCTGCATTTTTCTGCAGAATAGATGAAGAAACTCTTGAAGAAAAGTTTGATTCGTTAAGAGTATCTCTTTCAGAAAAAGGGTATATTCCAATGCTTCGTTATGAAAAAGGAGAACACGTTATTTATGTTATCAAAAAAATAGAAAGAAAAGAAAAATCTATATGGATTAATATTTCTCTTTTGATTGCAACAATTATTACCGTATCTCTTACAGGATCAATTCTGTACATGGGTAATTTCGATATATGGAGTATTCCAAGTGTTATGGACATTTTTAAAGCAGAAAACTTGTTCAATGGTATCTTACTTTTTGCTTTTCCTCTAATGAGTATTTTGTTTGTGCATGAGATGGGACATTATTTTACTTCTAAGAAACATGGTGTTCGTGCATCCCTTCCTTTTTTCATGCCCATTCCACCAATTCTTCCCAGTTTTAATATTGGTACATTTGGTGCATTGATCTCAAGCCGTGATCCCATGCCTAACAAAAAAGCCCTATTTGATGTTGGAATATCTGGCCCTCTGGCAGGTTTTATCGTTGCACTCCCAGTAACAGCAATTGGCATAATGATTTCCAGTCCTGCCTCTGTAACTGAACCTGTTACTGGTGAGGTTATGCTGGGCGGATCAATACTTTTTACATTTCTATCTACTTCTCTATTAAATATCCCTGCAGGAACTGCAATAAACCTAAGCCTTACTGCATTTGCAGGATGGGTGGGACTTCTAATAACATCGATTAATCTCCTCCCCGCAGGTCAGCTTGATGGAGGGCATATTTTCCGTGCCTTTCTTGGAAAAAAACAAAAATATGCAGGATGGATTGCTGTTTTCATCATGATTTTTACCGGATGGTGGTTTTTTGCGATGATTATTGTTTTTATGATGGGCATGATGCATCCTCCACCACTCAATGACAGTACAGGTCTAGACAAAAAAAGAAAATTGCTCTTCCTCGTTGCACTGGCTATACTGATAATTTGCTACATTCCAAATCCGATATATATTGCTACCTGATTATCGCAATATTTAATACTCTCAAATGAATTCTTAATTTAAGTGGTTGCATGAAGACTTATCTTAAGATAACGTTCAATAGTGAAGGGGCTCTTCCTTCAGAAATTAAAAACCAATTACTAAATATGGGCTTCAAGGCAACTAAAGGCAATTATGATTTCGTGTATGACTGGGGAAAAGAAGTTGCAGGTGTAGATGAACTAGTATTTTTTGCAGATAAGGTTCACTCTGCATTAAAAAACAATAAAGTCTATTTTAACATTGAAACAATCTAACTTTCTTTCTTCTTTTGATTCTTAATCTTTTCTAAGGCTCTACTTAAAACTCCCATCAGAGTATGATATTCCCATTTTGAAGGCATTGCTCTTCCCATTAAACGTTTAAACATAATTTTGGTGTTTTCTTTCTTATGTTCTGGATAATTTATTTTTTCCAATAAATCCGAGAAAAACTCATACAATTTTCCTTTCTCTATTTTTCCTATATTTCTTCTTTCTTTTGGGATAAATTCTCTTTTAATATATATGGAATATAAAACCAGAGATACTGCATGTGAAAGATTTAATGATGAATATGATTCACTTGTAGGTATTCTAAGCATGACATCACATGCTGCAATTTCCTCGTTATATAAACCATAATCTTCTCGGCCAAAAACCAATCCCACTTCCCCTTCTAATTCAAATATTTTTTCGGCAAAATCTTCAATAAAAATCGGGTTTCTTAGATGCTTTTTATCTGTTTTGGAGTCTATTGAAGAAGTAGCAGCAAGGTAATCCATATTTTTAGTAGCCTCCTCAAACGATGAAAAAATTTCCGCGTCTTCTAGTATCCTATTTGCATGTACTGAGCGCACGTAACACTCATCGTCCAGTTCGCATGGGTTTACCAGATAAAGCTTATCAAAACCAAAATTCATCATCGCCCTGGCTACTGCACCAATGTTTCCCCCATATTTCGGCTCAACAAGAATAACGTAAAATTCAGTTAAATTTTCTCTATTATCCATGAAACCAAAGACTATTTGATTTTTAATTCATTTTCCTTATCTTTTAACATCTTTTGATATTTTGAAGGTAAGTATTTAACAATACTTTTTAGTTCATTATGTTTTTTAAGAAATTCCGATCTTTTATCCGTCTTGAGTTCCTTTAATGCAAGCTTTCTGTTCTTGAGAAAACTGTAGAGATAATATAGCCCAATACCTAAAATTATTAGTCCTGCTACTAACGAATAGGCGTTTAAATGTTCTAAATTTGCTATAAACTCTAAGGCACTATTCTCCATAACGATTTCGTTAATCCCAAACCATAAAACTCCCATAAAAAGTAAAAACAATCCAATAATTATGGTTATTATGCTCAACCCAAATACATATTCTCTCATACATCTAGTTATTTTGCTTACCATATTCTCATCTCAATACGTTCTTGCAAATTTCATCCATGTTTTTGAGGGTTTACTACATATGGGACAAGAATGTCCACATTTTGTATCCTCAATGGGTTCTCCCAAAGTGTTTCCTTCTAAGATATCTTCTACTTCTAAGGCACACCCCTCATTTCCACACCAGGGTAACTCAATAATTCCTTTTTTGTTTTTCGCTTCATCAACTGTTAGAACTCTATGCATGTTTTCATTGAGTAAATTATCTGCATTGCTAAACAGAGTTGTAGCTATTTTATCCAACTCTTCTTTTATTGCTTTTTCTGCCCCTTTCTTTGGAATTGATTTTTTTTCTGATGCATCTCTACGAACAATAACAATTTCATTTTTCTCTAAATCTCTTGGACCAATTTCTACTCGCAAAGGTACGCCTTTCAATTCCCAATCATAATATTTGTTTCCAGGAGTTATCTCTCTTGCATCTATTCGTGATCTTATATTTTCATCCTTAAGTTTATTATTCAGAGCATTGCATGCTTCCATAACGCCCTGTTCTTTACCTTTGAAAATAATTGGTATAATTACCACTTGAATTGGAGCGACTTCTGGAGGTATAACCAGTCCTTTGTTATCTCCATGCACTCCGATTATTGCACCCAATAAGCGTTCACTCATACCATATGTTGTTTGATAGCAATACGTATGTGTACCTTCTTCAGTTTCATAGGAAATTTCGTATGGTTTAGAAAAGTTATCTCTGTATTGATGTATGGAACCAATCTGTAATGTCCTTCCGGATGGCATTAGAATATCAATACTTATTGTATAATGAGCACCCGCGAATTTGTCCCAATCAGGTCTTTTACTAAATACATATGGCAAACAAAGCCTTTTTAGGAATCTATCAGCGATAGCTTTGTCTTCCTCTATCTGTCTTTCGGCGTCATCAAAATCTTTGTGACAGGTATGTGCTTCAAAGAAATGTATTTCTCGCACCCTAATAAACGCTCTTGTTTGTTTTGTTTCATACCTAAATGTGTTTACTATCTGGAAGATTTTTAGCGGTAAATCAGAATGCGATCGTATCCATAATGAAAATATCGGATACATGGCGGTTTCTGAGGTAGGTCTTAAAAGCCATCTTTCTTCCAGCTCATTTGTGCCTGCATGTGTTACCCAGTATACTTCACTTCCAAACCCTTCTATATGTTCCTCTTCTTTTTTAAAAAATGATTCAGGAATTAACAGAGGAAAATAAACCTCTTGATGATTTGTTTTTTCCATTTCATGTCTAATGAGACCATCTACGTTGTTCATAAGTTTCCAACCATAAGGTCTCCAGACATTCATGCCTTTAATGGGATATCTTTTGTCACATAAATCTGCGAGTTCTACAATCTCGTTGTACCACTCGTTAAAATCTTCGTCTTTCTTAGTTTTTGTTTCAGGCATATAAATTCAACTGTTCAAACCAAAAAGAAGTATTGTTTTTAAAGATACTGGTTTGTTTTAGGCACCTCTGCTTTCTTTAGCCTTGAATCTGAGTTCTTTTGATCTACATTTTCTACATCTCTCTGCTCTTGGTGCATTTGATGCGCCACACTTCATGCAGATTTTTTTGTTCAACAATCGTTGTTCAGCTTCTGGAAATCTCGCCATCTGTAATCGCCTTTGGTGTATCGGGAATAACCATATTATATTTAAATATGATGTAAAAGCTCTTTTATAAAACACCAACAAAAATTAGTATAAAATTTCAATGAATATAATAATTTATAGAAATCTTCTTAACTCATTAATTGTATCTGCGTTGGTGAAAAGATATGAAAGTGAAAACGACATGTCCAAAATGCGAACATGAGTTTGTAATGGATGTGCCAGACGATTCAGAGAAACATGATATAGAATGCCCTAAATGCAGCCATTCATTTATAATAAAACGTACATGCGAGGATGAAACAGACGATGAATGTGGCTGGGAAGAACATGGGGAACCAAGAAAAACTGTTTTATCATCAATTAAACAAAAGACAAACAAGCCAACTATAGCTTCATTTTTATTACTCACAACTGGTATTCTTGGTATTTTTACCGCTGTAATTTACAATTCTGGTGGCGTACAGCTTATTCCAGAGTTAGACTTCATTACTTCTAGTCTGTCGTTGCTTTCTTTTAATAAGTTTGTACTTTCACTTTCGCTTGTTATCTTTTCAATATTTGCATTGGTTGGATCTATAACTGTTTTCAAACGTCGTTATTTTGTTTTTACGGCAATATGTGCAGTAATTGGAATATTTTCTATTGGATTGTTTGTAGGTCTTGTCCTTTCTATTGTAGCATTGGAACTGATAATTGTATCTAGAGATGAGTTTGAAAATGGAACGAAGGGAAAGGTGTTTTAGAAATCTAACTTTTGTTCTATTTGTTTTATTTTCGTTGTGGATTTCTTTACAGTTTTTAGCACCTCTTGCTCTACCAGAAAATAGTGTTCAAGATCTTTCAGGTCTTGTTGCTGTGTATGATAATGAATATACTATTAATAATATGGATTTTCCGTGGAGTTTTGTATACTCTGCCGGGGATAGATTATGTCATCAAAAAGCAGAACGCTCCTTTTTTATAAATGGTAATCAGATGCCTTTTTGTAGTAGATGTACAGCCATATGGCTTGGTTTGGCTTTTGGTTTAGGATTTATGGTTTTTTATAGAATTAAATTAAATGAGAGGTTTGTGCTTGCAATACTCATTGGTTTAGTACCTATCGGAGCAGATGGGATTGGACAACTCTTAGGTTTCTGGGAGAGCACAAATATAATTCGAGTCATAACCGGTTTATTAATTGGGGTGTTATGTGGTATAGCAATTGGCGTTATCATAGATGAAATCAAAACGTTTAATTTCTTTAAAAATAACAAAAAGTAATTAAAACAGAAAAATATTCAATTTGATGGTGAGGAATTTGAATAAAACAAAAAAATTGACAATTTTGCTGATAGTCATCCTACTTACAATGACTGTTGTTACAGTCGCTCAAGCACAAGAAGAAACCGTTGATGAATCTGATATACCTGATTGGATTTATGATTCTGGTAAGGATATTCCATTAATTGGTGCATTTTTAGGATTTGGACTATTATTATGTTGTGTATTCTTTCTAATACCGCTAATAATAGCCATTCTTCTTTGTATTTGGATTTACAAAGATGCTGAGCGTAGAGGAAAACAAGGGATTCTTTGGGTACTTCTATTGATTTTAGCTACAGTATTTCTGAATATTGTCGGTCTAATAATTGTAATCGTTGTTTGGTTAGTTGTAAGACCTAAAGAAGAAAAACCATCAACGTAAGGGGAATTTTTAACCCCTATTTCTTTTCTTTTTATTTTACCGATAAAAAATAATTTTTATGATTAAGATTTCCTTGGTTTATACTAAATGAAATTATAACCACCTATGTTTATAGAAATAACAAAAAATAGTTAAAGAATAAAAATTATTCAAGGACGGATGTGTAAAGATTGAATAACACATGCAGGCAAAAATGGAATTGGTGAATGGATGAAGGAATATACAAAAACTGGACTATTATTATTGATGATATCTGAGATAATTGCGGTGATCGCTGCAATTTTTGTGTATAGTTTTTGGCTCTCATTTAACCCTGAAAATATTACCTCTGAGAATTTTACAAACTTTTTTATGGCGATTATTCCAGGAGCTGTTATTGGAGGTATCGGTGGGTTACTCGGATTGATAGGTGCAATACTAATGCTTATAGGGCGAAAAGAGTTTGGCGAAAAACATAGAAAATTCATTTATTATGCAATTTTAGTATTTGTTATATCTATAGTTGTTAGTGTCATATTAGTTGGTATATCAATGTTCGCGACTTTTGCTTCTGTAGGTCAAACTTCTTTTACATCTGAGAGTCCTAGTGATATAGTGGATTTTTTTAGAAATAGTAACTTTATGACTATTACTGCTATCGCTGCGCCAATAGCAGCGGCACTGGGTGGACTTATTTGGATATTTGGATTGTATCAGTTAGAAAATAAAACTGGGAGAATTGTTTTATTTGCTGCATATATTATTATGATTGTTACTGCCATTGCTGTTGCGATAAGTTCAAAGTTGATTTTTGAAAATATGATAAATTCTGCTGCTTTTGAAGAATTAATAAATACCAGTTCTTATAGTTCTTCAGCATACATACAATTATATTCTTCGTTTCCATGGATTGGTACTACAGCAATAGTTAGCCTTATTGGTAATACGATTTCCAATGTGTTATTAATCATCGCGTTGTATATTCCGTATAAACGAATTATATCTGGAGAACTTATTCCTATTTCTACTTCAACAAAACCAGCTGAGTCAGATCGTATATGTCCAAATTGCGGGAAAGCCATTCCTTTTGATGCTAATATATGCCCATATTGCAGCAAAAAATTTGAAACATACCTGTAATGTCCCTAGAGAAATTTCCCTACATGTCATTGAAATTCTTTTCTAGATATTACTATCAATATTAATCCTATAAAGCATAGAATGTTCGGTATAAAAATGAACATTGGTGCTATGGCGATTGTACCTAAAATTCCACCCGTAATTGCCAAACCTAAAGTTTTTTTCTTAAAAGATAGTATACCGCCGAGTAGCGCAAAAATCGCTAAAATAGTTGTAATGATCCCACAGGTGGCTAAGAATGATGCCATCTGTTCAGGGGTTATTGTTAAGTTCATCTCTCCGTAAATATCTAAGTCAATTAATGAAACAATAGTTTCTGATGATGTGATAATAAAAATCGACTGTGCTAAGATAAGCACACCTCCTATGATCAATAGAATACCACCAATCATTGGCATTGAGCTTTTGTTAGAGGACTGTTGTGACGAATCTTGTCCAAAGTTTGATTCTGGAATTTCATCCACTCCACCAATATCATTTGAAGATATTTTTTCATTTCTAATAATTTCATCTCTCATTTGTAATCATTTTCAACCGCTATTTTTTATTTCTACTTCTTTTTTACTTCTTTTCTTTCTTTGGTTTTGGGGTAAGATACGTGGCATTATTTTTTTGGTTACATACCAATATATAATTAAACCGTAAATTATCAATCCAATCTGTAGATATTCTACTTTATAATATGTTGTTAAAAAGATTACTCCTGTTACTGGCACATGCAAAATAATTGCAAATATAAAATATTTTGATAGTTTACCGATATATATTCCATAGCCGATGCATACTCCAGTTGTTCCATGCAACAGGATAATTCCAACAGATCCTAGGATTACTAGCAAAAGTAGATATGGTTCCCCTGTTTGGATATTGGATGTGATCATGGAAAAAGGAGTAAATATTGATCCAAAACCAAGGCCCAGAGAAAGACCATAGACTGTGGTTTCTCTTTTTTCGTGAAGTCTGCTGATATTCAGAATTATTGTTTTAAATAACTGCTCAATAACTGGAAATAAGATAATAAATAATATGCCGATACCGATGGTAAAAGTTTCAAATAAAACGGATGCAAATCCTGCGATTATTCCTACTACAAATGTTAGGAATACGTTTTTATCTTTATAATATCCCTCATACCCTTTTAAACTAATATAAAGTAAAATCAATGCTGGAATTATTCCTAAGAACAGGCTTGCTTGTGGTAGTACAAAATCACTCATTTTGTTTCGTCCTTTAAGATTGAATTACAGATAACTCGCTATTCTAAATTCGACTGATTAACTTTTGCTAATTGGTCAGACCCTTATAAAACTTATAATTTTTTTTAAGCTAGGGTGTATAGGATCAGGTGATGAAATATAGTATCCGGCTACAAGATTTGCAAATAATAATCGTTCATCATCATTAAAATTTAGCAGCTCTGCAAATAAATTTCCTGCATTCCAGGTATCTCCTGCTCCTGTTGCCCTGTATATCTCAGAGAGTTGAAGGCTTGGTATCACAGTGCAGTTTTTGTTGATTGTACATGCAAAATTTGCAGTATGGAGATCGATACGTGCATGTAATTTCTTCTTTAATGAAACTGCAGCGTTTATGATACCTTCATCATTCCTTGGTTTAGTAAGGTCACCATAATGTAGAAGTTCATTCTCGTTTATCCCTAGTATATCCAAACTTTTATCGGTCAAAACATTTTTTGTTAGTTCTGGGATTTCATTTTTTCTATAACCTGGATCACCTGTGTCAAAAAACGTTTTTACAGTATGTTTTTTTGCAAATCTAAAAACATCCTTTGCAAGGCCGGTTCCCTTTTTATTAAGGGTCCAGTTTACTACACATACTATATCTGAGTTTGAAACTGTTTGTAGATCGTCTTCATCTAAAATTTCAAAAGTAAAATCTGAAACAGATCCGGTATCTCCAACCATAACGTTAATGTGTTGTTTCCCAAATTCCATTGCAGTTGTGATGGCTAACTTTCCGTCTGTTTTAACACCACTTAAATCTACGCCCGATTTTCCCAAAAAGAATTGTAGCAGATGTAAACCAAGATCATCTGTCTTGCAGATTAAATGAGACTTAATGCCAAGTCTAGCAAGTGCTAGAGCAGTATTTGCTGCGTTACCGCCTTGATGGATTCTTTGCAGGATCCCTGGAACATTGCCTCCTCCCTGTACATATACGTCTTGGATTCTAGTAAATTCTCTTTCAAATTTGTCCATAGTTAAAAAATGATCTACAAAAAAATCGGGAAGTAAGACAACATGAAAATCTGACAATCTTTTTACATCTATCTGATTAAGTTTTTCCAGCAATCTTGTTTTTACATCGTCATCCATTCTTATCTCTCCTATAATGTACGATCTTGTCCATTATGATTATCTCTAAATCACATATAAGCTATCTATATTTTGCTCTTTTATAGAGTATGTAAAATAATGATTCAAGTAATATGCGTTGCCCATTAGATAAGACGATTATTTTATTAATAGTGAGAAACATTCTATTTTGAAGGTAGGTAGACGGGATGCAGGAAGATAGCAAATTAAGATACTCCTCCGGTATAGAAAGATCTGATATGAAAATAGCTCACTTCTCATGGGAATTTCCCCCTGCAATCTGGGGCGGATTAGGAACATTTGCATTAGAAATAACACAAAAACAAGTATCTAGGGGTAATAATGTCACTGTTTTTGCTCTGAATGCCGAAAATAAACTTAGCACATCAGAGAAATGGAACAATGTGGAAGTATACCGACCAAAAACTCTTGATCTTACATCCACTTTATGTTTATTTTCAAATAAGGATGTTTGTTCGTGGGGGTCAAATTTCAAATTTTTTGCAGATGTAATGGATTACAATATAAATTCAGCGTCACAACTCATTAACACTCTTGTAAGGAAAAATGGAAGATCTTTTGATATTATTGATGCACATGATTGGCTAGGTATTGTAGGTGGGATGATAGTGAAGAAAAAACTAGACATCCCTCTAATATTCCATGTGCATTCGACTGAAGGTGGCAGATCTGGTGGAGGGGGTTCTCTTACAATTAAAAATATCGAATTCGAAGGAGGTCAATTTGCAGACTGTATTATTACAGTATCCCATGCTATGAGTGATGAATTAAAAAAACTTGGTTTCCCACAAGATAAAATACGGGTTTGTTGGAATGGTGTAGATCCAAATAAATATGACCCGCAGAGAATATCATCTGAGGAAAGGACGAACCTTAGACGAAGATATGGCATAGATGATAATGAAAATTTACTCTTCTTTATCGGTCGTTTGGTAACTGTCAAAGGCGTGGATAATCTGGTTAGAGCTATGCCAAGTATTTTGGGAGATTTCCCAAATACAAAACTTGTAATATTGGGCGTTGGAGATATGGAAAACCAGCTTAGATCACTTGTTGACGAGTTAGGATTGAAAGAAAAAGTTATTTTTCGAACCGAGTTTGTTAGTGAAGAGGAGCGTATCTTACATTATGCGGCTGCTGACATCGTTGTTTTACCATCGCTTTACGAACCGTTTGGCATAGTATGTACTGAAGCAATGTCCATGGCAAAGCCAGTTGTAGTAGGTGCTCGAGGGACAAATGGTATGAGAGAACAGATAGTTTCCAGTGGTGAAGAACAATGTGGCATTCACATAAATCCATTTGATCCAGATGATGTAGCTTGGGGTGTTAAACAGATTTTAGAGTCTAAGGATAAAAGTAGTTTAATGGGTAAAAAAGCACGAAAACGGGTGATTGAACAGTTTAGTTGGGATGTCGTTACAGATAGAACTTTAGAAATTTACAAAGAATTTGTAAAATAATATTAAATGCCGAAGGAAGATTTGAACTCGCTTTTACCAGTAAAAAAATCTGTCCTATTAAGTTATGAACGTATCATTGTGAGTATCATCTTGAATTTTTTCACCGCTTTCAAGGCATGCGGCTCGTTGGCAGGCATAATAATCATTTCGTCTTGCTCCAGACGAAAAGCTTTACCAGAAATTGTAATCTCTGCTTCACCATCGATAATATACACCATGGCGTCAAATGGTGCTGTATGTTCACTTAATCCCTGTCCTTTGTCAAAAGCAAAAAAGGTTACTGATCCTGTTTTTTTATCTACAATTGTTCTGCTCACAATAGAGCCCGTCTGATAATCTGCTAAATCAGTTAATCTTTTCACCTTTGATACCAGATTTTCCATTAACATCAACTCCAATCAAGAAGGCGCTTTTCTCCTTCCAATTTTTTAATTTCTGAAACAAGGATATCAGTGTTTATTCCACCCATCTCCGCTATCATGTCCAATGTGGCTGTCCTTCCAAGAGTTTTTCTTATTATGGGGTTTTTCAATTTCTTAAATTTTAGAGATAATGTAGGAAGAAAATCAACCAAGAATGGATACTCCTTTAATATGTCACCAATCTTAGTTTTTGCGTTAAAGTTCATTTTACCACCTAAATCCTAAGTAATTAACGCCCATTACCTACATACGGTTTATAATCTTTATTCTCAATTATCCTCACATCCATCAGATAAATAATGATTTTTTACTAAAGAATACCTAATTCTGTTGAAAAAGATATTCTTTACCAGAGCAATAAATATCAGAGATATTTTAGACTTCACTCAATAATGCCTTTTTATAAACAAAAGGTAGCTTTTCGCCTAAATTTTTATATTTTTCGAGTTAAGGTGTAGAATTAGTAATTTTGATTGATCTTTATATTTTAAGGTAAAGAGTAGATAAATATAAATATTATTACTATCATATTATAATAATAATACATTATTAACATGGGGGGCTTAGTAATAGATCTCATATTAAAGATATTAATTGCCTTAATTGTTGCTTTACTACTACATGAATTAACTCATTTGCTTGTGATATTGTATTATAAAATTCCTATAAAAGCAATTATTATGACTAAATGGACCGCTATTGGTTTTCTCGTCGATAATGAAACATATATGAGAGATAGAAAAAAATTGGTTTTATTGCATTTATTGCCACTGATCTGGTGTTTAATAATATTCATAAATCTAAACGAACCTTTCCTTTTTGTATTTCCCCTGGTCAATATTTTTGGAGGAATTGGAGATATATATTATTTCACTAAATATATAACATTACCCATCGATAAAAGAATTGAATGGGCTAATAGAAGTGATGAAAAAATACGTAAGTCAATTATCTGGATAAAAGAAATCTAATTAATAATCAATTATCATCATATACGAGCAAAAGCAAAAGACGTCTACGATTTTGAGAGTACTTGGGGAACGTTTGATGTCATTATGTCGAAAAACAAAACGTTCAATTTCCACGTAAACCTCCACTAAACTTCTCTCTTTTTTTTCTTTTTAACTCCTTAAAATAATTAGTGCCAATTTGTTTTTAGCCAGGAAAATATTTGACAGAGCGTAGCATTAATATACCAACACATTTATAGATATATACAATATTTTTGGGAGGAATAGAACATGAAAAAGAAAACAGTAGTAGTTTTTATCCTTATGATGTTGATTTCAACTATTGTTTTACCTGCTTCAGGAGATAATAATTTTGAAAGGGCAAATGTGATTTTAAATCAAAATGATACGTTTTATAGTTCAAAAGTTATTCTAATTGGGATAATTAAAGAAGTGCATTCTGGAGATATGACTTCATTTACCGCGGTATGTGTATTTGGCGTTTTTCTACATAATTGCAATGGAACTAAAACACCTATATTGACTCTCTACAAAAACTCTCAAATGGATTTTCCTATTAAATTATATCAGTTCAGTGGTATCCTCATAAAACATTTTATCTGTGGAGTTTTTAAATTTCCTAAAGTTTCAGCATCACCTGCATCCATTCCATATGTCATACCAGCAGAGGTAGAACTCACTGTCACAAGACGGGGTATAGGACTTGAAAATATATGGGTTAGCATTGTAATACCTGGTCTGACTGGAGAAATGAATACTACAACAAATGCAAACGGTAAAGCAACGTTTGCGTTTATGCCGCCTACAACAGGTAACGTAACAATAAAAATTGAAAACAATACAATACCTATAACAATTAAAGTAACACCATGGAAATGTATTCCTTACTACGATTTAATCAAATGTATGAATAGCGAATTAACAATTAGATGAAAAAGACTGTTGAAATTATTTATTGTATATTCTTTAAACAATTTTGGTACTGATTGTAAAATAAGCCTTTTATACTGAGGTTTACAAATCATTATTTGTATGGCTTATACAAATATTAGATATGAGGAGAATAGAATATGAATAAACATCTATTGATAATTTGTGTTGTTGTGCTTATCTGTGTTGGGCTTAGTGGATGTAATGAACAGGAGGTAACTACCAAAGAAATAGATACAGATGGTGATGGTTACAATGATAATGTTGATGAATTTCCTTATGATCCTTCAGAGTGGATAGACAGTGACAAGGATGGTTATGGTGACAATTCAGATGCTTTTCCACTTAATTCAAGTGAATGGAAAGATACTGATGGTGATGGTGTAGGGGACAATACCGATTATTATCCATATGACAATACGAGCTGGGATGAAACAAAGACTATTACAATATCTGGCAATAACGTAACACAAATCATAAATGAACCTGATAAACCAGTAATACTCATTGTCTCTGGGGCCAATTGTGATATTACTGTAAGTCAGAATACAACTCTTGTTGAAATTATTCTTTCAGGTAGTGATAATATCATAAGAGTTTCAAGAAATCATACCTATACTTTGAATGATAGTGGCGCTAATAATGAAATTGTTTATTATGATGACATTGACCCAATAGTCCAGAAAGCAGAGCCATATATCGAGAAAATTGTTACAGATGATACGGAGCTGAGAGACTATGCTAATTCAATAATCACTGATTGTGACTCTGAAGATAGAGAGTGTCAGGTTAATGCTATATATAGACATATTGTGGAGAATTTTAACTGTATAAATGATTCTGGAAATATTGGATCTATACAAACGCCCCAAGAAACTATTCAGGAGAAAGAAGGGACTTGTGAGGATTTATCCATCTTACTAAGTTCATTGTTGGAAAATATCGGTATTAAAACCTATTTGGTTTTAACAGAAGACCATGTCTATTCGTTGGCACACAATATTGATCGAAAGAAACTCTGGGATTATGTTAAATCATCATTGATAAGTCAGGTTGAGACGGATTGGGGGGAGAGTATTATCCAAACGTATGAAGACACCTTTGATATCCCTAGTTTGTATATATGGTATTATGGTGGAGACGAGGATCAGTCATTTGGAGAGTATATCGACTATCTGAATATTGATTATAGAATAGACTCAAATCATTCGTTGCATATGTATGTGGTTCCATCACAGAATTACCAGATTGCTCTTTATAATTTAAGTCAGGGTATGAATATTACTCATTATTCTGAGTGGGAAAAGAAAGCTCTAATAAGTATCATTGATACTATTGAATATTTAGATAAATATAGTGGAATTATACTTGTTAATGAAGGTCCGCAAAATGCATCTGTTAGTGTTAATTTTGAGTTTTATTTTAGACCATCATTTTATGAGTTATATGGAGAGGATGACATCATAGTGTATTACTTTGACAGTACAAGCGGTATCATTTTTGATCCAACATTGGGAGATTACGGTTTTCCAGGTTATGATGGTGACATAGAAGGTGAAAAGATAGTTATTGACCCAATTACTAAAGAATACTACTCCCTGTACTAATGTTACTCAAGCATCTATGGATTTGAATTCTAATAATATTAAACGCCGAGGGGGAGATTTGAACTCCCGAGAGGCAAAAGCCTCACGAGCTCTCCAGGCTCGCGCCGTACCGGGCTGGGCCACCTCGGCAAAAACAATAGCGGAATGGAGTCTTCTTTTAAGACTTTTTCCAGATAGAGGGATACGTCCCCTTGTTCATTAACACTCTTTCTAGTGTAGCACATATTCCAGAATCTTTTTGAATTATCTGTTCAGTTGACATCAGAACAGTAGCAAGTGCCACACCTTCATCCTTCATTGTTAAAACGGCTGCCAAATCGCCTTTTTTAATATCTGTATCGATCTCTACAATCCCCGGAATTGCTAAGTTTGCTCCATGACAGAGTGCATCTGCAGCAGAATCTCTTATTACAATCTTTGGTAGGTGATCTAATACTCTTCTCATTGGTAGAATCTTAGACCGAATTTCAGTTTCATCTTCCTCTTCTTTCCAAAATATATAGGCATCCTTTACATCCTGAAGTGTTACAGAATCTTCTTCAGCTATATTTCCCACTCTGGTTCTTCTGAGTTCGGCAAGATGAGCACTGCATCTCAGTTTTTTACCAATACTCACACATAAAGTCCTAATGTACGTTCCAGCTTCACAGCCAACACGAAATAAAACGTCAGTTCCTTTTATCTGAATAATTTCAAAATAGTAAATCTGTCTTTTTCTTCTAACTCTTTTAACTGCCGATCGCAAAGGAGGAATTTGATAAATTTCTCCAACAAAACTATTGCAAACTTCTATTATCCTATTTTTTTCTACGTTTTTGTGGAGTTTCATTACTCCAACATATTCTTTTCCAGCCAATAGAAGAACTTGTAGAGCACGTGTAGCCTCACCAAGAGCAATTGGAAGAACTCCAGTGGCCCTTGGATCAAGTGTACCGCCGTGGCCCACTTTCTCAATTTCTAGAATTTCTTTTACCCATGCGTCAACTTGGTGAGATGTTGGCCCACTAGGTTTATCTAAATTTATAAAACCATTGTTCAATAAATCGTTCACATTCATCTCATCTGGATATTTCCCGTAATGAGGATTTGTTTTTGCTGAAACTTTAATCAATCTTTTTCGTTTTTTGTCAGAAGGTAGCATATATTTTTTCCAACCGTTTCTATCTAGAATAAGAGTAGAATATAAAAAGTAGTTTATTTCTTAATTTCTTTAATAATAATGTCGACAATTTCATCTGGTTTCTTATCTGATGAATCTATTACAAGATCATAGATGGACGTATCGTCTAAATCTATGTTATAATATTTTTTATAACGAGTAGCTTCACTATTTTCTCTTTTCAATATCTCTTTTTTTCTCTTTTCAATATCTCCATTTTCTCGTTTTACTATCCTACTTGCTCTCGTTTCTAAATCAGCCTCTAATAATACTTTTGTTGAAGTTATATGGTTACGATGGGCAAGCCATCCAGCTATTCGCCCTTCCACAATTGCATTTCCTTTTTGCAATATTTCTAGTTGATATCTATCTAATTGTTCGTCAACCTCTTTATGTCTTTCACAATAGTTACCAAACTCCTCAAGAGACATGTTGTACCTTTCTGCCATCTTCCGAAAAATATCTCCAGAATAAACGTATTTCAATCCAAGTTTTTTTTCCAAAAGTTTTGCAATAGTTGTTGTGCCAGCGCCTGGAAGACCACTAATTGTAATTATTGTCATGTTCTCTATTTTATAGAGGGCCTAATGTTCTTCCTGATATTTTGCCACCAGTCTGACCAGCTAATCACTTTTAGTCCTTGTCGTATCAACTGTCCCACTACCATTGAAAATAAAAGATATAGTAAAAACCAGTTGGACATTATGCTAATATCGCGTCCGAATAATGATGCACCACTGGCCCATGGGACAGTAAAGAAATAATAATCCAAACTACTTAAAAAATATGTTAACCATATGAATATTGGAGCAATAAATATAAACAAGAAAAACATGGGTTTCATCATTCCTTTTGATGACTCAGTTGTCATTTTCATTATCTGTGGTTGAATTTTCATGAGTTTGTTCACTCTGTTTGTATTGCCCTCTTTTCGAGCTTTACCTATCTCTTTTTGGAATGCTCGGCTGGCTTCTTGTGCCTTTCCCATTGCTTTCCAGTCTGTAAACAGATTTGTAAAAAATGAGGATAGAAATACGACAAATATCCCTGCAAGAAATAGCGTCAGTAATGGATAGTTTCCGCCAAATCCAATAAGAGGGTAGAAAACGGAGTTAATTGATATGGCGATCGTTCCCCTTATACCAGGATCTCCAAATACAAAGATCATTACAAACATGAGTAGCATGAGCATCAATAGCTGACTTCCTTGTGCTTTGTTATTCATTTCTATCACTCCAATACAGGCGCTGCTTCTTTTACAGCCCCATCTATATCATCGTCATGGTTAAAAACAATTTTTACTGTGGCGCCAGTAAGCGCTGCATATGCCATGGCAACTGCTCTATTTATTTGTTGATGTTCATCTATTTTTTCTTTAGAGTCAGGGTCTCTATTTCTTGTGTCATCTTTTGCTCTTCGATTATAAATTTCTTCGGAATCTGCTTCAACTACAACTATAGCTGTAGGGTTAAGTTTTTTTATCACCCATTCCGGTAGTCCCGGCAAATAACCTTTGGGAGTTTTTATTGTGCAATGTGTATCAACAATAACATTTTTCATACCTGCTATCCTCTCTGCTGTTTTTATTTGAAGCTTTTTTTGTTGATCTAATGATAGTTTCCTCATTTCATCTCTGTCGTTTACTAGACCCATTTCTTTTGCTATGTCTACCATTACCGTTCCAAAGGTTACAAATTGTATATCTATTCCTTCTGCAGCTTTTTTCATAACAGTTGTTTTACCAACTCCGGGTATGCCGGTTACTACAACAACTCCCATCTCATCTCTCACTACTCGGTTCCAAAGAATCCTCTTAATACAGGATGCATTTCCATTGCCTGTTCTTTTGCAATTTGTTCATACAGGTTGATCATAATACCCACAGTAAGAAGTAAGCCTGTACCGCTGGCATTTCCCACAGTTCCAATAGCATCTGCAAATCCTGCTAAAGCACCAACGGCAAAACCACCTATAATTGTTACAACAGGTATGTATCTCTCAAGAACTCGTCCTAAAACCCTTGGATCTCTCCTGAAGCCAGGTATTTGCATGCCAGAGCTTTGGATCTGCTTTGCCACCGACCTTGCTCCCATATCTGTTGTTTCAATCCAGAATTTAGCAAAGAGAATAGATCCAAAAATCATTACTGACAGGTAAATTATAACTTTTAAAGCATATTGCCAGGGAGCATGCCCACCTGGTACTCCTCCACTAAGTATAGGCATAAGCCAACCGTTTATACCATTAAGGTTAGAAAGATACCATGCACCACCAGCGATAGGTGCTGTAGATCCTGCTGCAGTATCATATGCTCCTATCCACCATTGTCCCCCGAGAAACGGGATATTTTTCATCCCAGGATGTGTATAAAACAAAAGGGCGAACATATTAATATTTGCCAAAAGAGCGGCCATTAAAATGACAGGAATGTTAGAAGCATAAATTAGCCTAATAGGATATCTTCCTCTTGCCCCTCTCACCTTACCATGTGCTAAAGGCAACTCAATTCTCGATGATTCTGTATAAACAACAATCAGAAATATAAATATCGTACCCAGTACCGGCACTATCGCATTTTGAAACCCCTGATGGCCAATAAATATCCACTGAAAACCATGGTCTACTATCTCCCCTAAGGACATTTGAGAGGTCATATAATATGTTCCGGGAATGGCACCTGCAGGTGGATTAAATACGCTTAAAGGAAGTGAAGTTTGTCCAGGCAACCAGTTAAAGAGACCGGTAAATATTGCTTGAGAAACACCAGCGGCAATAAACAGGGATATGCCAGAACCAATGCCCCATTTTGAGATCAGTTCATCCATAAGGAATACTAGAAATGCTCCCATAAATAACTGTGAAATTATTATGGCACTGGACCAGCCTCCGCCAACCATACCTATTAAACTATCACTTGGATTCAAATATCCATAAACCTGCGGAATAGCTTCGACAAGTATCATTACGATAACCAGTATTTTTTGTGTTCCTTGGTAAATTGCTTTATCTTCTTTTTTGGTAAGATCAAGTTTTATAATTTTTGCACCAACGAAAAGTTGTAAAATAATGGATGCAGTAACAATTGGTCCTATACCAAGGTGCATGATGGAACCGGATGCCCCTGCCATAATGGCACGGAAGCCCGCAAACATATCAAGTACGATTCCACTCACGCCATATATCATGATATTTGTTAAAATAAAATAAATAACCAGACAAAGAACAGTCCAGCTGATCTTTGTTCTAAAATTAACATGCCCTTCTGGTTTGGAAACAGCAGGCCATCTCTCAATTAGTGGTTTTAAGGTATATAAATGACTTTTACTTTTTTCTGCCATAATAAAAACCTTATTATATCTTTACTTCTCCGTTTTGTTCAGCAATTTTATCTATTGCTTTTTGTGACGCTGCTTTTACCCTTATTTTTAAACTGCTATTAATCTTTCCCCCTCCTAACAACTTGTCAAAACCTTCCTTTGTGAGATCTATGTCTTTCTGTCCAGTGAATTTTTCTTCCAACTGACCAACATTTATTGTTTTATCTCTCTTAGTAATGCTCTGATGTCTTTTGAAACCATATTTTCCAAAATGATCTGGCATGTTCTTTAACATATATATATATCTATGTTTACGTAAACCTGCATTTCCTCGACCCCCTCTAAGACCAGCTCCTCTGCCGCCCTTTTTCCCTCTGCCATGAGTCATGGATCCTCTGAATTTCTTTGTTTTTTTCTTCGTCAATTCAATCACTTTCCGTATTTTCTCCTGATTATAAGTCGAAAGCAGATAAATTAATATATTATTATACTTTCGGATAAGGTTTAAAAGGTCGCGTGTCTACATATCTGGGTCGACGTAACCTACAGTTTTCATTATGAAGACAGCTTTGTTATTTTTCTTTGCTGTCTCCTCTGCTGCTTTCCTTGCATCTTGTAGTGTACATTTGCCAAGATCGTTGATGCGTTCTCCATCGTCTAGGATATATTCTTCATTGGCACTTTTGATATATTTCATTTTTACACCTTATTCATCGCTTTTTTAATATAGTCAATAAATATAGGTTTTTAAAACTGTCTGGTTTTTTCAATCTTTTGTTTATGTATGTGTTTCTCATTATATTAAATAAAAATATTAGATATTTGTCTCAATTCTTAGTAGTGTTACATCATAGTATACAACTTTTTTGTCATGAAATTCAAAAGTCCATCTTATCGGAAAAACATAGTCTTTTCGATATGTTATACTCCCACCTAATGAAGAAATCATTTTTTCTAGGAAAGGAATTGTTTTTTTCAGATGAATAGAATAGAGTATTTTGGAGATCTCAAAGCCCTTTTCAATAAACTTTCTATCTGCTTTTTGATTGCTTTTCTGTGCACCAAATGGCGGATTCATAATAACTGTATTGCATTTTGTTTGAACATTTTTTACATCGTTTACCATGAATTCTATTTCCAAATTATTTTTCTTCGCGTATTCTTTAGCAATTGTTATGACGTCTTTGTCAGCATCGATTCCTGTAACCTTTTTTGCACCGGCAAGCACAGCACCTACAGAGAAAATACCTGTGCCACAGCCTAAATCTATAATTGTTTTATTTTCTATGTCTCCAAATTGATGTGCTGTGAAAATAATGTCAGCAACAATACTTGCAGGTGTCATATATTGTTCTAAATTAGGAATTGGCTTATTTGGCAAAGGTACTTTTTGAAGCAATATTTCTAACTCTTTTTTTTTCATGATTAATCGTAAAAATAGAATTGTGTTTTAATAAACTTACTAGAAGCAGATTTATTTTTTTATTCTGCAAGATTTAATATACTAGTAAAACCATAATATATTCAAATGGGGGATTAACTGTAATGAAAAAAAAATTAATATGTATTCTAATATTTTCGCTATTGATTCTCTCCTTTGTAACCACCGGAACCTCTTTCTTTGATGAGAAACAACAAGAATCGGTCATTCCTGATGATCCATTAGTAACACCAAAAAAACCTGGACATATGACTGCTCCGTATCCTTCTCTTCCGGTTCCTGAACAAATAAGCGTGATATCTCATCAAATATCGCAACCTATTAACGCACCATCACCAGAAGTAATCGACATGATCATTCAACTCACCGAACCATTATATTTAGGTTTTCTCGAAAACCTTACTGCATTTGGTCCACGGGAAACAGGCACCCAAGCCTGTTGGGATGCTGGTGATTGGATCTATGATCAATTTGAGGATATGGGCCTACAGGTTAGATATCAGAATTGGAGCTACAGCGGATATTCTGGGAGCAACATAGAGGCTACTATCTCTGGTACTGATCCAACTAGCGATGAAATATATCTTGTGTGTGCACATTATGATAGTGTAAGTGGTAGTCCAGGAGCTGATGATGATGGATCTGGCGTTGTTGCTGCTATGACTGCTGCCTATATCATGCGGGATTATACATTTAACCACACCCTCCGATTTGTTACTTTCTCAGGGGAAGAACAAGGGCTACTTGGAAGTCATGAATATGTTGTAGAAGTATATAACAACGGTGACAACATAATCGGTGCGTTAAATGCCGATATGATTGGTTTTGCCCTCACGCAATATCAGGGTAACAGAATTTTAATATATGAGGATGAATCAGATTGGCTTTATTACTATACAGAAGATATTAGCCAGCAATATACCGATTACATTGGATTAATTACGTTACAAAGTGGATTTACATGGGGCAGCGACCATTACTACTTCTGGGAATATGGATATGATGCATTATTCTACCATGAATATGAATTCAATCATTTCTATCATTCACCCGAGGATACTATCGCCAATATGAATATCACATATGCCGTCAAAGGCTCGAGACTTATTCTTGCAACGCTTGCTGAACTTGCTCAATCAGTTGCTTTAAGTGATCCACCTGATGCACCAACAATATCTGGTCCAGCAAGTGGAATAGAGGGACAAGAGTATGATTTTATCTTTGTTACAAGTGATCCGAATGATGATGATATATTTTACTACATTGATTGGGGAGACGGCACCAACAGTGGATGGATCGGACCTTATCCATCAGATGAAGAGGTAATTGTAAGTAACACATGGTTTGAACATGGTACATATGACATCAAAGCGAAAGCCAAGGACACCTATGGTGCTGGAAGCGAGTGGTCAGATCCGTTTACAATTAACATAGCCGAAGGCCCAAAACTTGATATTGAACCTATCGTTGGTGGACTATTCAGAGTAAGTACAGTGATAAAAAACACTGGAGCTGTTGAGGCAACCAGTGTAAGTTGGAACATCAATTTAAATGGTGGTTTAATATTAATAGGAGAAGAAACATCTGATACAATTCTTACTATACCTGCTGGTGGAGAACAAAAGATAAACTCAGGGCTGATATTAGGATTGGGACAAACAATGATAACCGTTACAGCCGAGATACCTACGGATTCAGATATAAGAGAACAACAAGCGTTTCTTCTAGCATTCTTTATTGTGGTAAACCCTGGTAGTGGTTTATAAAAAATAAATAGAAACCTCCACTCTAGTTTATTTCCTTCTAATAATAAAATCAAGAAAAATTGGAATGTCAGTTTGATTCAATTTATACTAAAAATCTGTGTTACATTTACTTTCTATGCTTTTTAATCCGGGAAGGATTTTCATTTTGACGTTTTAACACGATACTTATTTATAGTCATATTGACAAATATTATCACGATATTGGGATGAGAAGAGTAAAAGAAATTGATAACTGGCTTTATCGCATAGAATTATTGGAGAGAAACACTAAAAAGAGGATTTCTTATTCAAAGAGGAAGAAAAATGCCTGGAAATATTATGAATAGATGCATTGGTAAATACTGTAAGATTGTCACCAAAGAACCAGGTGAGGAAAAAGCGAGTGTGGTTACTGGCATTGTTAAAGATATCGACCATGATGAGGGATTTATTACTATCGAATCCAAGCAAGGTACAGGACTTCTAAATATAAAATCAATAATTGCGATAAAGCCGAGGAATAAAGAAGATTAGTAATGTGCTGATTCTCATATTCTTCTATGTGTCTGATTCTTTTTAATCCGGGCAGGCATCTTCGGTTTTCTCACTCGCTTTTTACCTTTCTTTTGTTTTTCTTCCTCGGGAAACCCTAGGCTTAATAATCGTTTCCGACTCTTTTTTGCTCTTTTTCTTGTCATTTGTGATTTATAATATCTCCTCCTTTTAAAAAACCAATCTATTGTGGATTTTTTGTGGAGGAATTTATTAAAATATGTAGCGAGAGTGAGGGAATAACAGATAGGATGCACCTTCTTGGAGGAGGAATCTTTGTAACAGGTTCTTCCGGCTAATTCACTAGGAGAAAAAGATATATATAACTGTATATTCTTATATATATTGATGAAGGTCGCAATCTATGCAAGAGTCTCGACCCAAGACCAAAATCCGGTGATTCAAAAGAAGGCTTTAATTGAAAAGGTCGGAAGAGAAAACTGGGATTATGATTACTACGGAGAAATAGAATCGACGAGGAAAACAAGACCTGTGAAATATGACCTTTACACTAGATTGTTGAAAGGAGAATATGATGCAGTTTGTGTCGGGAAAATTGACAGGTGGGCTAGAAGTACCCAAGAATTAAGCAGAGAAGTAACGACGCTGTACGATAGGGGAGTTAAATTCATTTCACTGACTGATAACATCGATTTATCCAGTGCATCTGGAACACTTCAATTTAATATTATTTCAGCATTTGCACAGTTTGAAAGAGATATTATATCAGAACGAACTAAAGAAGGATTAAAACATGCCAAGAACGTTGGAAAGCGTGGACGTGACAAACGCCCTCGGCAAAAGAGCGGTTATTATATGAGATGGATTGAGGCTAAAAAAAGGGGCCATAGTAAATTGATTGACAACTATTTGTAAAAAAACCTCCCCTCGTTTTTTAGTAGAGAACATCTCTTGAACCTAATGGGAGAAATCAAAGTATAAAAAACGGACGTTAGTTTATGAAAAGGAAGAAAGTACGATAAAACCTTATTCTACAGGAGTAGAGTTCAGTTATATATTTTTTTCAACCCAGCAATTAGTGGGGGGACTCCTCTAAAATAAATCAATTCTAGTTCATGGTTTCACTAAGTAGGGATTACCCCGACATCTTCCATCTTCGATAAAATTGACGTACCGTTTGCTATAGAGAAAATAACTATTATACTATTGAAATGAAAATCAGCCCACCCTTGCAATAAACATATTGGGTTTTGTGACAGATGTTGCAATAAATATAGTAGGAAAGTTTTTTAAATAAAAACTATTATATCTTACACAAGATAATTTTTATTATCGGGGGGCATAAAAATATGAGAAAAATAATATCAATATTGGTTGTCGGAATTTTGGTCCTTAGTGGACTTGGGGCAGTTGCACTAACTGACGAACATCCTAAAATCCCTAGAAATATTAAGATAACAGAATCTATAACATTTTCTAAACAACCTAAGTTTGATGAAAAAGATGAATATTTGAGGGTAAATTTTGAAGGAGCAACTTCATGGTTAATTAATCCAGGTTATCCTGAGTTGCCGATTTACGTTAAGACGTTTATATTACCTAAAGAAGCTAAAAATATAAGAATAGAGT
>JAUXAU010000079.1 GCA_030619765.1 Thermoplasmatota archaeon | reverse complement strand
GATTAAAGTTGTGATGGATGCTACCGCCCAGTAGTTTGTTTTATAGGTGTATTCATTTTCTGTTCTGTCGTATGCCGACTCCTTTTGGTACCATTTTTTTTTGTTTTTTGTCATTCAGTCGCCTCGTGTGGGGATAGAATTTGATTCTCCGAAGTAGTGATAGTGTGGTGGTTCTGCCCTCGTGTTTGTATTTGGATGGTAGGTATGTTCCGTAGTTGTCCGTTTCGGTGTGGGTGTGATCCAGGCAGAAGGTGTCTCACTCTATCAGCCCCTGTGATAAGATTGTAAGACTATTCCAGAATACCTGGTTGCAGTAATCTTCTGATAACTTCCTGGCCAACCATTTCATCTGTTCATTAGTTATATTGTCGATCGTGTCATGTTGATCGTCGGGATATAGTGTCTTAAGATCGTCCCTGTGTACACTCGTGATCTGGAAGTCCGGCTCTTTGACGATGAGGTATTTGTGGATTTCCATGTTGATCTGATATATGTATATCTTTATTATTTATAAATTTATCGTTTGGTGCTGAACACTTCAAATAGATGAAATATCATTCTCTCCAACTTCCAACTTTTAACTCCTCCTAAAGTAAAAAAATGGGATTTATATTGGTGACTGTTCTTGTTCCAGTTTTTCTAGCACCTGTCTCATCACCTTGAGGTTGGCTGCGGATAGGGCTCCCGCTGGCCCCATTGCCGTCAACGTCTCGATTGGTAGCGCGAGGACGATGGTGTTACTTTGATCTTTGCTCACGTCGTTGAGGGTCTGTAGAAACCTCAGTTGTAGAGCCTTGGGATCATCGAGGTTTTTGGCGGCTTCTGCCAGTTTTACAGAAGCAGATAATTCTGCATTGGCCTTGATTATCACGGCACGAGCTTCCCTCTCTGCCTCTGCTTGTACAGCGAATGCTCTTTTCATGTCATCTGGGAGACTGATATCTTGTAGTTCTACGGAAGGGACATCTATTCCCCAATCGCTGGCTGTATCGTCTATTTCTTTCTGTAGTTCATTAGCAACCACATCTCTGTGTTCGAGTAAGTCGTCTAGATCGTGTCTGCCTATGATTGTCCTGATTGAGGCATGTGCTTTCCTGTCGAGGGCTTCACGATAGTCCTTGATGGTAGTGATTACTTGTTCTGCATCTGCGATTTTTATGAACATCACGGCGTCGACGGAGACGGGGATGTTGTCCTTGGTGATACATGTCTGCCCTGAAAGTGTCATCGAGAAGGTACGCATGTCATATCTGTAGACCTGGTCAAGGAAGGGAATCTTCAAATGGAGTCCCTTATCCCAGGTGCCTGTGATACTCCCCAGTCTGACTATTACAGCTTTTTGCCATTGGTTGATGACAAAGATGTTTGCACGTAGCAATACCACGACCACGCCGATTAGAAGTATAGTAATCCAGCTGTTTAGCAGTAAACCAATTAGGTCAAATGTCGCTTCAAACAAGTCCATGACTTATCATCGCTCCGGATATTCTTGATCTGATTATAAAAATATCTTTTATTATTTATAAATTTATCGTTTTGAGGGGGGTGTTTTAATGTTAATTTATCTGTGAACCTGTATGTGGTGAGTGGGAAATGCTTTTTCCTGTGGTTTTTGTTGTGTGGTTTGCTATCATTGTCGTTAGTCTGGTAGTGTGGTCGTGGGGAGTGAAAATGTATGTTTTTGTGGAGATCTCGGGTGGTCTATTCTTTTTTATTTTCCGTGTCCCCCTTGGTTCTGTTCTGTTTGTTATTCTCCATCATCGGCCACCGCTGAGGTGTGAGTGTGTGAGGTGCCATGATCGTCGTGTCATGAATGTGGTGGGAGGTAACGGCCGCCGGTAGTGTTAATGCATTGATCGATGCTCTGAACGCCATGGAATCGTTCATCCCGTTGTCCGGTGTGATTTGTGGGATGATCTTGGCTTCCATCGTCCGATCTTGGAGATGTTGTTTTAATAAATGTATTGTTCGTACGCGGTACGCGGTGCTACGTACGGAGGACGTGGGATGTATTATATTATATTATATAGGCACCAACCCAACGACAACATCTCGCTACTCTTTGTCGGTGTGATTACGTCTAAACTCTTCACCTAAACTCTTCATATTGTCTCAGCTGTCCCCTTGCCCTGTGTAAAAAAGAGAACCTAAGTAAGTAGATCACCCCATACTGGCGTAACGCCTCGTATTCATTAAATATGATATCTGTGACCACGTGAACCGTAACACTAACTACAGTCACATTTCCCTTAGCTCTCTCAACTCCTGTGAAAACAGCATTAGTTAGTCCAATTTCCTCTTTCCGATTTCCTCTTGAACAAGAATTTCATAAGGAACTCTGAAAACATCAAAACAAATCTTTATATGCTCTTTCAAACTATCCAAATATGGCTCATCTAAAGCTGGGATTATTATAGAAACTAGAACATCAGACAAAGAGCAATCCATCCTAATTCTCCCACAATTTGTGGGTTCCATTAAATAACTCCTCCTCTATAAAATAGAAAGGTTGTTGTCAAAGAAAGAATTGTCAATCCAATTACGAATGAAGTAAACCATTTCTCGATTTCTTTCTTGAATACAATTAGCGTAAAGGGAACAATGAACAGAAAAAATCTCGAATAGTCATAATAAAGACTTGACAAGAAAAAATCATGAAACAATACTTGAGTCAAACAAACCCAAAAATAGATACGGTTCTCTCTGAATCTCTTATTTGCAAAAATGGCAGTCAGAACACTTACCATCAATATCAAAGTTATATAAATCGTTTTGCCCACACCATAAATCCCAGAAGATAATGCAGTTGAAACTGTCTGTAAAACCAATTGTGGATTAAATGCAACACATGCTTTGCTTGTAATCAAAATCAATGGATCACCAAATACAACCCAAAACCAAAGCAAGAACAATCCTATGAAAAATATCAGATCCATTCCTTCCTTCCACTTTCTGGAATATAAAATCATGATCAAAGAAACCAAGAATCCTTCTATCCTGAACAATCCTCCAACCCCACTCAACACAATTGCTTCAGCGTACTTGCCTTTTTCATAAAGATATAATGACAACAAGATGAAGAATATTCCACTCAGCTCTGGCAAAGCAGAGAAAGAGGCAATCAACCAATATGGAACAAACATCAAAATCAAAGTCAACTTCCAGCTTTTGGACAAACGTTCAAAAACGAACAATGAAAGAATAGAAAACATTAAGGTTGTTATCAAACTTGCAATATCCATATTCCCGAACAAGAGATAGAAAAATGCCACTATGAATGAAAGCGCAGGTTCTCTGTTGTGCACTCCAATGGTTGTACTTTCCATAAGTTCATGAATATCTTCTATTTCACCCACAATGAACAGGGCTAGATTTTGTACTTCCCAAGAAACTCCTTTTTCTTTAGAACAAATGTGATGTAGGGGAAAGATGCTTAGAAGAACAATCAATATTACGAGAGGAATGACAAAAATGATATTCTTCCTCTCTTTCATGACTATTCACTTATCCACGTTATCATATGCATAGATGTGGTAATAAGGCGACAAATAATGCCAATCTAATCCATCTCTCAACCCACGAAACATGTATGTTGCAAAGTTCGAAAAATACCTGAGCTTTTGCCGTTTAATCATTCTCAACAATCTTCTCCCAAATGTGAAAAAATACGCCTTGTACTGTAAGAGTTCTACCTCTCTTGGCGATAAATCTTTCAATTTCACAACGGCATCAAAAGTTATATTATCTGCCTTTTTCCAACGTTTTTCATCTATAAACCCACCATATTGGGTAATCAGATTCTCGCTTTCATCAGTAAATGGCTTGAAGACGAAGAACGCAGACCTTTCACCATCCAATTCCCATGCAAGTCTAATAGTCTTGTTGATCGTTTCACGTGTCTCCGCAGGACATCCCACCATATAGAAAGTTGTGAGACCAATACCATTATCTTTGCAAAGTTTGACTGTTTTTCTTATTTGTTGAACAGAAATGTCTTTCATCAATACTTTGTTCCTGATAAAATCGTCGCCAGCTTCTATCCCCACTCTTAAAAGTGCACACCCAGATTTGCCCAACATTTTTATTTTGTGTTCATCTAAGTTATCTATCCTAGCAAAGGCACTATATCTACACTCATCGGCTCTACCAAAACTTCTGTATTCTTCACAGAATTTTTCTAACCATTTCCTATCTATTGTAAACACTTGATCGAATAATTGTGCAAGCCTCATTCCTCTTTTCTCATACTTGCTCCATTGATACATTATTTCTTGTGCATATTTCACAGGATCCCTGAATCTGAAATAGCGACCTTCTACTGCTTGAGCGATTCCGTGTGCGTCACAATACGTACATTTATAAGGACATCCTCTGGTTCCAATGATATAAATCATGCCCAAATAATAGAGATATTTGTCAAGATCTTCCCAAAGATCCCAATTCGGGATCGGAAATTGATCGATGTCTTTTATGAAGCAACCACCAAGATTCCTGATTTGTTTTCCATTTTCTTTTGCCCAAAGCCCTTTCACACCTTTCATACTTTTTCCTGTCTCAAACCTATCTAAATACTCAGTTAATGCAAATTCTCCGTCTCCGATGCAAACAGCATCTATTTCAGGTATGTTTAAGGTTTCTTGAGGTTTCATCGATGCATGATAGCCACCAACAATGATGGGAAAATCGTATTCTTCCTTGATTTCTTTAGCTATTCTTTTGACATATTGCATGTACATTGTATTGGTTGATATACCAATTATGTCGGGTTTATCTTTTATGATACCTCTTCTTAGATGTTCTTTCCAATGCTTGGTATGAAAAGTTAGATCTGAGATAGTTCCTGTGTGTTCTGTTCTTTTGTTCAAGTATGTTGCTAAACAGGTCAACGCAATATCCATTGCACTAAAATCCCCACCCAGCAGAGCATTTACGAACTGCATTTTCATTTAGACGAACCTCCTCAATTTTGATATCATTTTTCTGATTCCTCTTATTGAAGTTAAGTGTTTGAATGTGTATGCCAAATGCTTTGAAGAAGTGTAGAACTTGAATAATGCTATTTTCTGCAAGTTCTTGATTCTTTTGTCGTCCAAATTATCATCGTGAAAAGAACGTTTGGAATAGTAATCAAAATCGCTGAAATTTTCACTTATAGAATAATTCTCTTTGACAAGGTTAAACAGATATGTTTTTGGTAATGGTGTCGTAATAGAAACAGATATTTCGTCTGTATCCAATGAACATGCAAAATCAATAGTCTTCCATATTTCTTCTTCCGTTTCTGTTGGAGCACCCATCATAAAGAAACAAAGTGTATTCACTCCAACTTCTCTTGCCGTTTTTGTTATTTCTCTGGCATCTTTAACTTTGATTCCCTTTTGATAAATTTCGTCAAGAATCCTCTGTGAACCTGATTCTACACCCAAATGAAGTTCACGCAATCCAGCTTCATACATAACTTGCATCAATTCTTTATCAATTGTATCAACACGAGAATTACAGCCCCAAAGAATTTCCAAGTTTTCTTTATTCAGCAAATCACAAAACCTCATCACCCAATTCCTATTGATAGTGAAAGTGTCATCATGAAAGAATATACCATCTAAATCGTATTGATTTTTAATCTGTCTGATTTCTTTTACAACATTCTCGGGGCTTCTTGTTCGCATAACCTTTCCAAACAACATTCTTAAAGTTGGTTGACAAAAGGAACAATTGAAGGGACAGCCCCGCGACGCCATCACAGTTGTACCACGCAAATTTACATCAACACTGTCTAATGAATGCCAATTTTCTATATATTTTTCCATTTGCAATAAATCTCTTGCAGGGAACTCTAAACTATCAAGATCTTTAATTCTTGATTGTGGAGGATTTTTATGTATTTTTCCATTCTCTTTATACCATATGCCTCTGACATTTCTTAGGTTAGGATAATTTTTGATCAATTCTTTAACGATTTTTTCACCTTCGCCGATAGCAATCGCATCTACATCATTTATCAAAGTTTCGGGCATAACAGTAGCATGTGGACCGCCAGCAATGACAAAGATTCCCATTTTCTTGGCGATTTTGGAGATTTTCAATCCATCGTTGAACATTATAGTATCAAAGTATATGCCAACGATATCAGGTTTTTGTTCAGCCAGAAAGGATTCGACATACTTAAGTGACCGTTTGAAAGTGGTATCCAGTATGCTAACATCAACATGAGGGGTTTTCCTGATGTGGGATGCAATATATGCTAATCCCAATGGAGGATCACCAGACCTGTATTTTAATCGTGGATACACCAGACATATGTTCATTCAATCAGCCTCTCTTAATATGAATTCGGCTGTCTTTTGGCCACTCAATAAAGCCGAATTCATTGTCCTTGTTGCTGGGTGTTCCCTATATATTCCAATTAAGTAGGTGTCATTTAAAATCTTTATGGGTGGATTCTTATATTTGAATGAGTAGAAAGGTGAGGCATATCTTATTTTTGTCAGTTTCGTCCATAGTGCTTCGAAATTAGGACAAATGGCTTTTACATCCTCAATATATTTATCTCTTATTTCATTTTCTGGTAAACCATAGAAATCATCTGTTTCATCTAGATAAGTGAAAAAGTAGTACACATATTCTCCATCAACTCCACCTTCGGGATAAAGCACTGTATGATTGAATATGCCGCCGAAACTGAATCTAGGCCTCATAAATACATTCCAATATTGATCTGAAATGAGTTGCTTAGAGCCCACAACCATTGATATGGCAGACCTATATTTGATTTCTTTCAGTTCATTTTTTACATTAATTGGTAAATCAGATATGTTCACCAACAATTCTGGAGGAACACTGCTTATGATTTTATCAGCTTTAACAACAATCTTTTCGTTGTTGCATACAAATTCTACATTATTATCCTTTATCCTTGTCACTTCTGCATTAAGCAAAATTTCCCCACCCCTTCTCTTTATGTAATCTGATATGGCTCTAATTAACTCTTGTACTCCAACTGTTAGATAAGAATATTTTTCTCTATTCACACTGGTTTCGTGGAGTCTACTACCAAACCATTCGATACTGACAGAAGAAAGTGTCCCAAACTTGACTTCTGCCAAAATATTAAACAATGTATTCGTAATGTTTTCACCAACAAATTCTTCCAACCACTCATCTGCCTTAACATCCTTTAAATCACTCCAATCTGCTTTAAGATAACAATACAAGCCAAGTTTCATAAGACGAACTTTATCGACAATCCCGAATGGCTTGAATTTGAAAATATGTTGAGGTTTCGTTAAAGGATAGCATTCATTATCAAACCAAAAGGCTATGTTCACATCTTTCCATAACAATGCGTCTTCTAACCCATATTTTTCGATAAAATGAAGTGTGGTCTTATCAATGCTCATTATGTGACGAAAAGTTATTGGAATCCACTTGCCCTTGTAAAAGAATGACTTGGCAAGACCACCAAGAACACCATCCCTTTCAAGAATTATCACATTGTATCTTTCAACCAATTTTTCAGCACAAGCAAGTGCAGATAGACCGCCACCTATTATGACAACAGTTTCCTTCACTGATCTCCCTCCTTTGACTTCAATATCTCGAACTCATATTCTATAACTTTGAAGAATGAACCTCTATCAATCACTCTAACTGGATCAATATTTAACTGAATTCCTTGAATACTGAACGACTTAATCTTTTCAAATGATTCTTTTCGCTCAGAAACATAGTTATCCAATGCTGTGTGAGATTCGGGTGAATTTACTATGTAAACATTCTCCCAAGATTCCAAGTTTGATAAATATTCCTCTACATCATGAATCCAACAGAATACAACTGCATCCAATCTTTCAATTGTCGAAAAATAGTTGAGCTCATCAATTCCTAATGTCGAGTAATAGATAATGGTACTTCCAGATGGAAGATTCTTGTCCAACCAATCTTGAACCTTACCAACCAATATGGTTCTATTCTCAACATGCACATAGTGGTTATTAATTTCTACAAGTTGGATAACAAATGCTGATGAAAAAAGCAAAACTGCAAGGAATGGAAACTTCAGTTTCACTTTCGCCTTTGAAATAGAAAGAAGAATAATTGACACAAATGGTATCACCACAGGTATCAACTTGTCGTATCTAGCAAATAGTGTTGTCAATAAAGTCAATGCTCCAAATGTACCTAACATCCAAGAAGAAAGAAGAAACTTCCTCTCATGCATTCCCTTCAAGAAAACTGTTATAACAAAAACCCATCCACCAAAACTTACAATCGGTCTAAACCATGAAGGAATTTCACCAAACATTACTGGGTATGAAAGAGAAACTATTCCTGCGAATGGCAAAGCCAACAATATGAGACGTTTCGGCTTCACATAAAGAAAGAATGCAAATATCAATGGAGAAGGAATCAAAGAAAACAACATCACAGATTGAAGTGAAGCATTTGAAAGCAAACTCGGCAAGTTAAGTGATATCTGTCCTGACTTTAATCCTGACTTATACCAATATTGACCCAACTGTAAAGAACCTTTCAATAAAAGATTTGGTAACAATTCTGGAAAGAAGGACAAAAATGTTGAAATCGCAGTCAAAAGCATGCAACTCCTAAAAGTTTTCTTAGAAACCTCTTTTCTCTTCATAAGAGTTAATGCTAGAAGTAGCACAGGTATTATCTTACCTGTTTCCTTCGTACAAACAGAAAGTATTGTAAAAATTGGAACAGACACCACCCACTTTAAAGAACCGTTTCCTGTAAACTTGTACATAGAGTATAGAGTTGCAATGACAAAGGCTTGAGTGAGTAATTCGTGATTGCTAATTAAATAAGTTGCAGAAGCAGAAGTGAAAGAAAAGGTTAGAAATACTGTAATCAACAAGGCATTGACACGATCTTTGGAAATTAGAAACATCGTCTTGTACAGAATCACGGAGAAAAACGATAACATCAACGCCTTTGCAACATGATAAAAGATCCTGCTGTATCCAAACAGAGAATATAGTCCAACATAGAATAAAACTCCTATGGGTCTGAACCATTGCATATGCGTCATAGCATAGTACCAAGACGGTTCTGTAAGATATGTTACAAGTTTTTCGACAGAAAAATCCTTTGCACGATATGCCAACATATACCAATCATCTCTCCAAAAGGGAAATCGCCACGACACAATCATTCCAAAAACAAAGCTTGAAAGAAAGAGAATAAGTCCTATCCTCTTGAAGAGTTCTTGACCAATCCGTTGAGAATCAATTTTCATCTTTCTTTCTCCTCAATAAAATTATTCTTGAAACTAGAAATGAAATAGCTCCTATAAACACAAATGTTACAATAGGAACCATAAATGGAATAATTGAATCAGCAACAGAAGGAACAAATCGTCCAAGCAAATCAACAACTCCAACCATAAGTTGTAAATAACGATTAGGAACAGGAATACCAAACGACAAGAAAGCACCAATAGGATTATCCTTAATGGAACAAACTGTATTCACATCTTCGTAAGTTGTTCTAGAAGCCAAAAAATATTTCGACGCTATTTCCTTAGCTTTGTAATTATATCCTCCATAAGGATAGGCAAACGTCTCAGGGCTAGGCAACCCATATTTCTCAAACACGCTCCAATCAGAAATCTGTCTCTCCATTTCAGTATAATTCAATCTTATGAGATAAGGATGATCAATTGTATGCCAACCAAACTCCCACCTACCTGTATCTCTAAGATATTTAACCTCATCCCAAGTCAAAGAAATCAAATTGTTTGTCAAAAAGCCTGTTATTGGCAAACCATATTTCTCTGATATTAGATCAATAATTTCATACCAAGACCTGTAACCATCATCGATAGTAAAAGAAATCAAAGTTTGCTTATTCTCCACAATACATCTATTTTCAATAGCAATAGGAATAAAAGGCAAGAAAAGCCCAAGAATTACAATGTACGTGATAACATCAAGTTTTCTCAATTGTTGTTTCTCCTTATTGCAAATATCTTCTTCTCCCATATCCTTAGTCTTTTGCTGAGTTGATAAAAAACCATAATTTCAAAGCCTCTTTCTTCCAAGAACTCTGGCAAATAATGACTTACATGCCTTTGCCTTGGATTTCCAGAGTGTTCCTCTTGAGAATGTTTCCCATAAGGAATTGTGATGATGTTTGTTTTGCCAATCCTTTTCATAAGATTTAGCAATCTTTCCGTCTTGTCTGTTGGAAGATGTTCAAGTAAGAAAAAGGCTGTAATCGTCTTGAATTTGCCAAGGTCTTCAATATCCTCTACATCTCTGAGAAACAACTCCTTGTAAATGTTTCTATCATAGGCAATTTTCAAATAAGGAAAGAACACATCCACTCCTGTTATATCACCTGAAAACTTCAAATACCAGAATGGATCACCTTTTCCACACCCCAAGTCCAATATCGGTTCTCTCAGCAAGGGTCTTATTCTTTCTAACACCCAAAATTTAGTATATGGTATATGTCTTGTTAAATGTATAATTTCTCTCATTAATCGACTTGACATTGACTGGTCACCATTTCTGTTATTCTAACAACTTCTCTTATATCGGCGGGAGTCACGGGATTAGGTGAATTCCCATTAAGATGTTTCAAAAACTGCTCTATAACATATTTATGACCATATGGCTTGTAAAAATTGATTCCTTTGAATATCAGATTGACCAGTCTCCACTCTATTTCTTCTAAGGAATCTGTCAGTATCGAACGTTTCGAAACATTTTCACGTAAATCTGAAATTCTACAATATTGGTTTAGCAAGTCTATAAACATCTTTCCTTCAGACCCAACAAGATAAATCTTAAAACTCCAATCTCTTCCATAGTGAATATCAACGTTAGCAACAGCATCCTTACCATCTAAGACAATGGAATAATAATCGTATGGTAAAACGCCTTCACCAACTTTACTCATAAAAACTTGCGCTCTTCGAGGATGGATAAACTCATTAAGTATGTACGCAACATGAGGCATCTGCTCATCCAAGGCACCAGCGGGCATCTTTGCGATCCACTCATTACAAAATACATGCTGTTGCTCTGAAACGTTATACAAAACTCTGATAGATTCTAAATCACCTAGCTTATGAAAATGTTTCTTTGCTTCCATCATAACAGGAAAAAATAGACTGCTATGCATGACACAAACTTCTTTCTCAACTTCCCTTGCGACTTTCAAAACTTTATCACAATCTTCTAATGTAAAAGTGAAAGGTTTTTCTACAAGAATATGACATCCAGATTCCAAACAGTCTATACTCTGCTCAACATGACCAAATGGAGGAGTACAAATATCAACCATATCTAAGTCCTCTTTCTTTAACATTTCTCTGTAATCTTTGTACTTGTTCTGACTATATCCTTTCATAGCTTCAAGATTCAAATCACATAACGCAACAAGCTTGTCTTTCTTGTAATAGGGAATGTGTCTATCTCTTGCTATTTGACCAACACCAATAAGTCCGATTCTCACTTCTCTTGCCTCCGAACTTTGTACAAATACATCTCACCATTATCAACTATGGTTTCATAATTCGAAGCATCCTCTATGAAATCTAGATACCATTTTACATTAGTTTCCAATACTATCCTGTAAAGAGAATATTTTTCCCCATATAGATAGACCACTTCATATTTAGAAATCGTTTCTTCGAAATCTTCTTTAGGAATCATCATATAATCAATTCCTTCGACGAGGTAGAATCTTACTCTGTTGACTGGTTCGCAAATCACCAACACACTTGAAGAGTTTTCTTTTTCTAGAGAATCTCTCAAAATCAGCCAAGGTGCTTTGTAGTTAAGAATATTCAACCTATTCACCGAACCTTCACTAAGATTCGACTGTATAATGCCGACAGTAGGAATCGCCAATAAAGAAGTACCAATAATCGCAAATGAGAAGTATAAAATCTTTTTCTTTCTATACCAATCCTTCATCGCAAATGGGACAAATGGAATACAAAAACATCCCATAGTACCATATCTCACAACTGTACTCATCTTTTGAAAAAATTTAACTGTGTAAATTCCATAACGAGCTAAATGGAAAGCGGAAATTAACATAACAACGAATCCTGTAACAATCCAAAGACTTATCCTTTTCTTGTACATTCCATAAATTGCCAAAATTGTAGAAAATGTACCAACACTAAAGATTAACATCAAAGACAAATCTAGAATTGATGTAGAAAGAAACATTGGCAGTGAAGCAATACTTTTTATGTCAACAGGTAATGTTTCAAACCTATACACTTGTTCCCTGACTGGACTTTCAATATTTGATAAGACTTCCGATACCAAATCCATTCTTGGTGGTTCAAATTTTTGTATGAATTCAATAGGCAGTTCAATAGATTGCAAAATTTTTCTCAACCACCTCCAAATATAGTTGAAACTCGAAGCACCAAACAACATAAAAGATAATCCAAAAACCAATCCTTTCTTAAACTGTTTATGGTATAAGAGAAACAAAATACCAAATGCAAAGACTATTGCAGAAGGTTCTCTAAACTGATAAGCAACGCCACATAATACACCAGATAACAACATATGAACAATCTTCCCTTGTTCAGCCTTCAAAAACATGTAAACCACCAAGGTCAATAACAATATAGAAAAAACTTCTGTGAGAATCAGCGGTGTAAGAACACTCCATACGGGTGTTATCAAAAATAATAGAGGAACAATCCACCTTTCCTTTAGACCATACATTTCTGCAATCTTTGAACCAAAATAGAGGGTTAAGCAACCAAATATAGACATAAATATTGAAAGAACGGGAACAAACTTTCCCGGGGTATTCAAATTAAATAAGATAGAAACTCCGAGCAACATAAGCTGAAAAATTCTTCTAGAACCAAACATTAGCACTCCTTTGCCTTGAAACCAATAAAAAATGCATGTTGTATAGACCACTTCGTCTGGAAGCAAGTAGTGAGTGAAACTAAAATGAATTGCACGAGCCACACCGATTAATAATGGCATACATGTTAGGATTTGCCACATCTCAATCTTTTTCAGTCTCTCAGTCATGATCGATCACTCCTCCTAATTAGAATTATACTGTTGGCCAAACAGAAAACCAGAGACAACACTATAAATACCGTTACAGGAGCCCAATATTTTAACAGTAGGTCTCCGATAAATGGAACATATCTTCCAAAGAAGTTCGCGAAAAACAATGTCGTTTCCCAGTATCTACTAGGCATGGGGATCTGCTGGCTCGTAATACGGGTTTGAAGGGGATTGTCAAACTTTATACTAGATCTCACTTGAAAATCCCTACTTTTCATCTCCTCTATCCCCTGACTAAATGATACGATTTTCACATCCTGTTCCACTAACCATCCTATCAATTTCTCAAAATCCTCCGATGTAATTTCGATGGGATGCTCTTTAGTCGCGATTGGCTCTTCAACAGAGTGAAGATAAAAGACAATAAAAACACCTCTATTTAAGTTCTCAGAGATCATACCTTCATAATAGTCATTATCCCGCTCTTCATAGATCCGAGTGACTTTTATTTCCATTGGATGTTCTTTTACCCAATAAACAGTGTTCGCTCCTTCTGAAACCGTTCTCGCTGCCGGAAAGTACTTTGATGCAGTACGCATTGTAGAAAAGTCGTATCCTCCATATGGATAGCAAAACGTTCTTGGACGAGGTAAAGAGTGTTCTTCAAACAATTCGTCAAATCCAGCGATTTGCTCTTCTTCTTTTTCGCTAGTTAGTCCCGTGAGAAGAAAATGATCAGTTCCGTGCCAACCGAATTCCCATCTTCCAGTCTCCGCAAGTGTCTTTACGGCATCCCATGTTAAAGTAATACGACTTTTCACATTATGTCCTTCCTCTACATCATTAATAAAGCCCGTTATAGAAAGATTGTGTTTTTCCAATATGGGGTCAACAACTTCTACCCATGATGTGTATCCATCATCAATGGTAAACGCCGCAAGTGTTTGGGGGTCACTTGATATGCATTGATCCACTATTCTAAGGGGAACATAGGGAATTAGGAGTAAGACACAAGTTACCGTAAAGAAACGTTTGGCATGTCTGAATTTTATCTGTGATACCTCCAGTCACTTAAGAATTTTAGAATCGAAGAACCCAGAAACTCTATTCCTATCCTCGCATCACTTGGATGAGTAAGTAACCACCACAGATTACTACTGAGATATGGAAAGCTCAACATAACTTTTCTGTAGACTTTTTTTCTAATCTTTTGTAATTCCTCTGGAGAGTATCTGCAAAAACTTTCCCAACTTCCCCAAACATGTAGTTTATCCCACTTTTGAAATTCTCTACCCTCACTCCTTGCTTTCTCGAACCAATACGTGTTGGGTAATGCACACATCCCATAAGGACTGATAAAGAATCCATTTGGCTTAATCATCTTTAAATATTTAATCATATCATCTATATTTTCACTATTTTCCGAAGGGAGTCCCAACATAAGACTTAGATTTGTTTTAACCCCTGCCCTCCTAGTGTCTAAAACAGCCTGAACATTCTGCTCTACTGTTACACCTTTTTTACACTCGTCTAATATATTCTGGTTAAAGGATTCTATACCAAAACTAACCCCATCTAAGCCTGCCTCGTTACACCTTTTCGCCAATTCATAACTCCAATTATCGGATCTGGCATTTATCATCCACTTGATCTTTATTTTCCTACCTATAATTTCATTACATATCTCATAAACCCTTTCTTCACTTACATTGAATGTGGCATCATAGAAATGAACATATTTCACTCCTTTTTTAATCAATATCTCCAATTCATCTACAACATGTTCTGGAGTTCTAGCATTGAATCCTGTGCGCCTATAGTTACAGAAAAGACATCCAAA
>JAUXAU010000127.1 GCA_030619765.1 Thermoplasmatota archaeon | reverse complement strand
TAAACATTTTACTTGGAAAAAATCACTGCTTATTGATATGAATAGGATAAATCAAAATATACTGAGAGAACCCCACTGTGATCTTAATAAATTAAGTAAGCATAGCTGTCCAGATGACTGTAAATGGTGTGAAAAAAGATGTTGAAAATCAGGTTTTTAATGCATTAAAAAAAGAAAAAAGGAGAGAAAGACTCCCTATTTATGGTTGTATTAAATGCCTCCACCTGGGTTTACAATTATAAAGATTAAGAATACAAACCCATCTTGTTCTATTGTATCTGAACTTTCTGGTATTTCTGCTGTAGCAGTTATTACCGTTGGTCCGAACCCTAGTATTAAACTTGAAGTCACAGTTTCGCTTCCGCTTGCAGGAATAGTTAAAGGCCCACCTTCAGTTTCTTTACCAATAAATGCACCGCCTTCTAGTTTAATACTCCACTGTACACCAGTTGCTTCTTTGGATCCTATGTTTTCGATTACTGTACTTACTTTGAATAATCCACCTGTGAGAGGCCTTATATCAAGTATTGGTACTCCTTCAATTGTTGCTGTGGTCTCATCCCAAGCAGTGCTTTGAACTGAGTCTGTAACAGTAAGATTAACAGTATAGACGCCAGGTTCACTATAAGTGTAAACAGGATCTTCGACGGTTGAAGTATCGCCATTACCGAAATCCCATAGGTACTCATAGGGTGGTTTTCCACCAGCTGCAGTGCCATCAAACTGTATTTCTTCATCAACTAAGCCTTCATATGGTCCATCGGCATCACACGAAAGCGGTTCTGGTCTGTCAAGAAGGAAGTCATCCCAATAAACTGATGTTGAGGTAGTTAGATCAGCATATAGGTCAATGCATGCAAGGTTTTTCGCACCACCACCTGAGACTCCATCAATCCAACTTTTCGAAAGCAACTCGACATTGTCATAGTAAACTGTCTGTATGTCTGCTTCAAAATCTACCTCCCAGCGTATCTCGGCCCAATCGTCGGTTATTAGCGGCAGCCAATCGGCTGTATTATCGAGGTCCCATATGCGACCAGTCGTGGCGCTAACGGCTACCTGGAGTGACCAGGAGTATGGGCCACCATGATTATAAGTGTTTAGCAGAATGAAATCCGATTGACCCTGCATGTCACTGGGGACATACTGATATGTGGTGATTATCCATTCACCTGAGTTTATGTCAGTGAATTGTTGGATGATATCTGCTGATACCCCGCCGAACCAGGCGATTTCGCATGAGTTTGGGGTACTTCGTGCTTGATCGTCAACGACATAGGCAGTGGTTGCTGGGTTGTTATCCCATGCTTCCCATCCGCCTTGGCCATGCAATGCACTCCCTGTAGCGTAGGAATCGAAGTCATCGGACCAGGCAAGACCGGTTGAAGTTGTCTTGGGTGTCAGATTAGAAGCCTTTTCAATATTCATGGCACCTGTTACTGAAAAAACAGTAACGCATAACAGCATACTTACAAAAATGCTTACTATTTTCTTGTTCATTTTTTTCCTCCCGTAATTGCTATACCATAGCACGATTAATACATCTAATTAATCTTATATAAATATTTTTACAAAATATTGCAACATCTATAACACCAATATTTGCATTCAGGAGGGACAATGGGAGAGGAAGGAGGAGAGGAGACTATGAATAAAAATCATAATCAAGCCTTCCTTCCTCTTAACAACTAAATTGTATACCCAAAGGGTTACTTAAGAATTCTTATAAAAGAGATATTGTAAAAGGGGTCAAAGAGGGAGGAAGACAAAGGAAAAAATTATCTTCAAAAGGTTGACCCCTCTGACGGGTGTTATATTTCTTTGATTAATAAAGATAACTCTTTGTGTGGGCCCTATCTCTTTAGAATTTTGGATCTGGCGATATCTGAACTTCCACATGCCGGACAGCGATCTTTTCTGCTATCTGGATCAAACTTAGGATAACCGAAAAGATAACCACAGTCATCACATCTCCAAAGGTTATTTGCCTCTCCCATATTTCAGTTAAAAAACTTCTATCTCTTTAAAAATATATCCTTACTACCCTACTTTTACCCTGCTACATAAGGAGTTTTGATGGAAAATGAGTAGACTAAGATATTAGATTTGTTAACTATTACTGAGTTACACCAAAAATATGAGGCTTATCCTTCAAAGCCACAACATGATTTCCTTCTCTAATTGCTCTCTGAACAATATCTAACCGTTTTGTATAGATCCTTATGTTTCCCTTAGTCCAATTCAATATCATTACTAACCCTCTCAATCTAAACTATCAAAAGATTTCCACCGCAGGATGGACAATTTGTCATTGATGCATAGAATAATTTTTTACATCTAATACATTGATGC
Organism: Thermoplasmatota archaeon; assembly: GCA_030619765.1. GTDB lineage: Archaea > Thermoplasmatota > E2 > DHVEG-1 > DHVEG-1 > JAGLML01. The sequence continues at coordinate 2,346 of JAUXAU010000127.1, read as the reverse complement.
TCAATCATATTGCTTAACTTTGTAACTTTGTTTATAAATTGTTTGTTGTACAACTGTTACCCATAATCTTTGACAGCTTTTACTCCCCCACCTTTACCCTGTTACCCCTATTGTTTGCATCGAAATAGCACCATCATTGTAATAGTGCTTGAGAAACGCCCAGTCGTACACACATGCCTATGACGGCACTTGCTTAATAGGTTATACCTTAAACAAAGAGTTTTCACAGACGTTACACGTTAAAAGCATGATTTCAACTATTGTCACGGCACCATGCTTAAACTCGTTTCATAACTTGGTGTCAGTAAGATTATTCCAACGATTATTAGGATTATGCCAATGATGCAAATAAGATATCCCAGAAAGTTAATAGAACTCTCTTTCCATCCCTTTTTACGAAGATAATCAGCTCCGATTGGCATTATTTCCCTCGTTTGCCTTTTCTATTATATTTGGGATTAAATTTAGCTATGATTGATTCTTCCAGTTCCTTTCTCCCCAGTTTAACAACCATAGAAGTTATGGAAATATTTGCTCTAATGAAAGTATCAAGTGCCTCTTCATCTGTGAATTTCTCCGTTGTTGATGCCGTCTCTCCAAACAGTTCAAAGCCGATGTGCCTTCGTAGGTTGTGATGCCGTGTATCCATCATGTCATGCATACGACCACGTAAACTACCTGTCTCCCCTGCATAAACAATGTTGTTATCCTGCCAAGCTAAATATATCCCAGCTTCCACTGAAAAATTATTGGCCCAGTCATATGTAAGTTCTGCCTTGTTTTTATCTGCTGAAAGTAGACGTATTTCTAATACTCTAATATATTTTTTTTCATCCGTTTTATTTCACCTCCAAATCATATACCTTATATCCAAGCCTAAAGCATCTCATTGCAAACGATTCTAATTCTTCCTCTGCTAAACAATCCTTGCAAACACTCAAAACATAGAAAGGATGCTTAAATTCCTTTATATTTGATTTTTCCTTACTGCAAATGTCACAAATCATTTTTACCTCAAATAAAAGAAAGGGAAAGGGCAAAAGCGGGAAGTGAGGAGAGATAAATAGAATTGCATAGCCCCTTCCCAATGTCACATTAGTGACTGTGATCTATGATTTCAACTTAGCTATGTGTCTTATTCTCGCACCTATGGTGTAAACCCTGAGAATATCATTAACCTCATTGAGTTCTTCTTCATTGTTCATAACACCAACAACAATCGTTCTCACCACCTCTTTATTAAAAGATTCAGGAGCATAGTCCATAGGACTAGCCCCTTTACACATTAGTTTTAGTGTTGCTGTCAGATAAAACCTGCCCTTGTGGTGCTTTGTTTACTATCACCGGCGTCTCTTGAGGGTTTGGTTCTTGTATAATTATAGGTCTTTGAGAGTGTGTTTGTTTAGCGATAAAAGGATTTGCAACGTCCTCCTGAGAAAATGAAGATTGTTTTCCGTAATCTAAAAACAATGATGGTGACATCACTTCATGATAGTGCTGAGTTGATTCTTGGGTTATCGGAACTGCTTTTATCCAACCATCCACAAATTCTTTTCATTCTTTGAAATCTTCGTCTATATGATAACTTCCAGAGCAGACCATAGCTCGCATTTCGGACACTTGTATTCGATGTGTTCTCCAAACTTTAAATCTTTAGGAAAATCGTCATCGTCACTAAAAATGTTCACCACTTCACCACATTTGTGGCATTTGCATTTTACATACATTCTTCTTCACCTTCTTGTTCTTCTTAATATGAGACACTGCTGGGATATTTTGCATATCAATTTTAGTCATATCCATCCAATTGTCTGTTTTCATTCTATCCCCCTCTAAATGCTGGATGGTATTTCTTTTGTTGTTGCTGAAACTCACAAGATTGATACTTACCTGAAAGACAATTGCAACTGTAACTCATCACAGGCACCATGCTGGGCTATTGCTATTTATTCTACGAGGAAACCCTAATAAACCACTTTTTGACATGATATAGGATGAATATGGTATGTTCAGCAACAAGTGTTCGTACTTTCGGTATTTATATTTATCGTTGAGTCGTGCTTTGTGTAATTATTTTAAGGAATTAAAATAAGAAAAAAAGAAAAGGAGAGTTTTTTCCGTTGCATTGAGCTTCACTAGAGCACGAAGAACAGAAATACAAATTTTGGGGTGAAGGTTGCGCTGGCTGTTGCTCCTTCGTCACAAGTCACATCAACTGTTACCGTTGGTTTGCCAATTCCAAAGACCATACACTTTGCCGATCCTGTACCTCCTGCTTTGGTGACAGTTCCAACAGCCACTGTTTTTGTTCCACCAGGTGGCAGTATTATTAAACCGCCGGTTATC
>JAUXAU010000075.1 GCA_030619765.1 Thermoplasmatota archaeon | reverse complement strand
ATTGCTGAACAGGATAAAGCATTGAAGGACGTAAAACCATTCAGTTATTCGATATTTGACAAGAGACAAAAGACATTAGCTGACTTCTCTGTCAGCTAATGTAGATCTCCGTTTTGAAGAAACGGAGTCTTAGCAGTTATTTGATAACGCTTTCTGATGAAAACGAACGGATTATTTCCTGGAATAAATACGCTGAAACTCTTCTAGGCATGGGTGAAGAGGATTTATACATGAAACCCGTTAGCTCGCTTTATCCACCTGAAGAATGGCAAAAAATCCGGTCAGAAGATGTACGTCAAAAAGGTATGCAACATCACCTAGAAACCAAGATGATTAGAAAAAATAATGAATTATTTAATGTGGATATATCGTTAAGTGTTTTAAAAAATTGTGAAGGAAAAGTGATAGGCTCTATAGGTATTATCACAGACATAACGAAACGTAAACAAATGGAAAAGGTTTTAGAAGAATCTAAAGAAAAATTTAAACAACTCTATGAAAACGCTCCTGTTCCTTATCATACATTATTGCCCAATGGTAAAATAACCAATGTTAACGAGAAATGGTGTCAGATATTTAGATACAGTAAAGAAGAAGTCATAGAAAGATCAATTTTTGACTTTATAGCTGACAATGAAAGAGATACAGCTAAATCTTCGTTTGAGAAAAAAATACGGAGTAAAAAATCTTATTCAAGAGCTAATGAAAGATCATATGTAACTAGAGATGGGGAAAAGCGAATATTTGTGATACGTGATTTTTTCTCTTTTGATGAAGATAATAACGTTGTATCTGTACATACGACGATGGAAGATGTTTCTAAGCGCAAGCAGGATGAAGAAGAGCTTGAGAGGAAAAACAAGGAATTAACTGTGATACAAGAACAACTAGATATGCTGAATAGTAAATTGGAGGAAAAGGTTAAAGAGAGAACTGCTGAAGTTGAAAATCTGCTTAAACAGAAAGATGAATTTATCGGTCAGCTAAGCCATGATTTGAGATCACCCTTAACACCACTTACTGCTTTATTACCCATGATAGAGGAAAAAGAACAAGACCCTCAATTGAAGGAGGAATTAGGGTTAATTCATCGAAATGTTAAATATTTGAACGCGCTAATTGATAAAACAATTGAACTTGCAAAGCTTAATTCTCCTGAGACAAAACTTTCTTTAGAAACTACAAATCTCTTGCATGAAATCAAAGCTGTCATTGAAAACAATAAACTTGTATTTGAAGAAAATGAATTGGAGATCCTGAACAGAGTTGATAAACGTATCATAATTAAGGCAGATAACTCCATGCTTGGAGCGTTATTTGACAATCTTATTAGTAACGCTGTTAAATACAGTCCACATGGTGGTACTATTACCATTGATGCACAAGATGATGAAGAATGGGTAACTGTTTCAATCAAAGATACAGGTATTGGCATAACAAGAGAAGAGTTAAATCATATTTTTGAGGAGTTTTACAAGGCTGATTGGTCTCGACATGATCATGAATCTAGTGGTCTTGGTCTTTCTATTTGTAAAAGTATTGTAAAAAAACATGGTGGACATATATGGGCTGAAAGCCTAGGGAAAGAAAAAGGTACAACTATGTTTTTTACCATTCCATCATCTTCAAAAGAGGATATGATGAATAGAGGGAGATGAACTTGAAGAGGATTATGATAGCAGATTATTCAACAGAGGAAGTGTTGAGGGGGCCTAAGAGAGGAAAGGAGGAAAGGAATGAAAAATATTCAATTTATAAATCATTTCTTTAAAATTAGGCCCCCATTACAATAAATATATGCATGCATAGTATAAAAACTTTTTGCAACATTTGTTATGTTATGTATCCTTGTTATAGCTGAATATTGGATAGTTATTAGTACATTTATCTCCTTTACGAATCTTTAAATGTTTTCTGTCCAGATAAAAACATTTAGGATTTTTAGAAGGATAAACAGGTATCTGGAAATAGAATATTTTACTGAGGACTTATAGGAGGCGTCAGGAGTTTTTTTAAGAATAGAAAGAGATATAACTTTGGTACATATTAAAAAATATGACAAAGGTGTACAATTATGCCTAAAAGTAGTCAGAAACAAATTGATGCTGATGAAAAAAAGATTATTACTGAACTTCAGAAAAACGCAAAAGAAAGCATTGACAAAATAGCTAAAAATTGCGGTTTTTCCAGACAGAAAGTGTGGAGAATCATAAAAAGACTTGAAAAAAACAAAACGATCTGGGGCTACGCTGCAATAGTTAATGAAGAAAAACAAGATCTGGAACATTTTATTATGCTCATTAAAAAAACAACCTTACCGATAGATGAAAAACTGGCTGATAAAATAGTTACGAGAAAATTAGAGGATATTATACCAAAGATAGAGGTTAAAATTGAAAGTAGTTTATATGTTCATGGTGTTTATGACTGGATTGTATCTTTTACTGCTAAAGATCTTAAACAGGCAAAAAAATTCAGTGAAAAATTCAATGAATTATATGAGGGGTATATCAGTGAATTACATCTCTTGGAAACTTTGTTTTCGGTTAAAAAACAAGGGATTTTAAACCCAAAAGCTATAGAATTGAAAGAATTTTTATAATGTACCCTGAAAAAAACCTGCACCCATTAAACAAACACATTTAATGTACTTTACCTAAATCTTTCATTTTTTCTTCCAAACTGCAATCTCAAAACATATATTTTTTTAATAAGATTTATATAGTTCAACTCACAAATATTATATATTGAGAGTGTGGGAATATTTTCTAAGGACGCTAACCACTAATTTTATCTCTCGTGAATACGTATCCCATCCTCCTACCCCCTCACTCTCGCAATTTAATAACAATTCTTTCTTTAAAAATATACCTTACAACTCTATGTTTTTACTCCAACATAAAAGATACGGCTGAAAAAACCCCTCATCCTAAGTATTATGACACAGGAGGAAAATTATACTAATTTTAATTCTGTAAGATTTCGGAAGGAAGGGGTTAAGGGGATTAATATGAAAAATATGAAGAAAGATATACCTTGAAATACCCTTCCTCCGTTCCCATATATAATCATATGCATAAGTGTTATTTAAATTTTGCCATATAAATATATTTATTGTAACATCCGTAACAACAGTTTTTCTTGAATCGTTTCAAAAAATATACTTCAGAATAGAGTATAATAAGGGGTCAAATGGGAGGTAAATGAATGGAAAAGACTTGATTTAAAATTCATTCACAATGATTGACCCCTCTAGAAAATGTTATAGTTCTTTGGTTAATAAAGGTAACCCTTTCGTGTTAGTCCACATATTATCGCCAATTTTCAAATAAACATTGTTAATGAGGGCAATATAAGGTATTTTAAGCAGTTATGAAGAATCATTAAAATATCAAAAGAAAATACACATTAGCTAGGTATTGCTCTATACAAATAACTATTCGGTTCGTGTTTTACCAAAATGTTATATACTGGTGTTTGGTTAAAGATATTGTGAATGACATGAATAACGTAGATGAATTTCTTAACCAATTTGATGCAAAAGCTACCAGACGATCTTACAACTATCACCTTAAAAACTTCTTCACCTGCCTAAATGCTGATCCTGAATCATATTTTACGAGTAAAAGAGACCATGAAGAAGATATAAGAAACTATTGGAAATCCCTTAAAACCGCTTCATATTCCCGTATGACTCGAAATTGTCGAATCAACGCAGTAAAACAATACCTATTATTTAATGAAGTCGAACTATCAACTAAACTATGGAAATCACTAAGGAAATCAGCGGCAGATAAAGGACAAAGACCTGAAACAATAGACCTTGCACCCACACCAGCACACCTTCGGAAAATCCTAGACCATGCAAATACAATAACCAGAGCAGCAACCCTTATTTTATCTTCAAGTGGGATGCGTATCTCAGAACTATGTCATATCGTACTTTCTGATTTGAACCTTAACCACGATCCACCAGTTATTAACATTCGTGGGAAAATAACAAAGACAAAATCTAGTCGCTATGTATTCATAACCTTTGAGGCAAAAGAATCGCTTGAGGCATGGTTAAGGGAAAGAGAAGCATGGTTAGAACGTGCCAGTAGAAAAATGAATAATATCCAAGGGATTGATAAACCAGTTGACGATCCAAGAGTTTTTCCAATGACTATGAACCATATACGAAGAATGTGGAATAATCTTTTGAAAAAAGCAGAGCTTGATGAAAGAGATCAAAATACAAGGTTGCAATACCGCAGATACCATTTGCACACACTTCGTAAATATTTCCGTACTTATCTCGCACCTGCAATTAGTGGAGGTTCTGACGTGGTTCATGCGTTGATGGGACATGAAGAATACCTGGATGCTGCATATCAGCGGTACAATAGAGAGCAACTGGGTACTATGTATAAAGCTGCTATGTCAAGTCTTGCAGTTTATGATAGAGAATCTGATTTATCAAAAGTAAATGAACAGATGGAAAAACTAAGAACAGATAACCAAGAACTACGAAATCAGATGCAGATATTAATGGCAAAGGTATTAACACAAGATGATAAGGAGAAAAAATAAGATTAAATAACTACTATCTAAACGGAGATCTGGAACCTTTTTTTGGTTTTTTTGATTTTATTGTATCTATCACTTTCTTAAGAACTAGATGATTGGAGTCTTCAGCAAAAATAAATCCACCTGCCATATAATTCAAGAATATGTGCTTATGAACAGGAATTATTCCAGATAATTTTTTAATCGTTTGACTAGGTAAAACAAAGAATTCTTTAGATAAATCAATATAATGTTCAACTAACTCTCCTTTTATTTTTTTTGTTATTGTTTTGCTCCCTGGAATTAATTTGTTGTATAAAATTTTGTTCTCCTCTAAGAATTTATCTTTATCAAATCCTCTTTCTTCCAAATCTTCTTGACATTTATTTAAATCTTTCATACCTAATTTATGCAAATTTGGTGCTGCTTTTTTTGATGGTAAAAGTTTTTTAATCTTCTTTCCAAAAAAATTACCATAATTCTTAATCATGTAAATATAAGCACAGAGAAAACCAATCATATCATTAATATATTCAATAGCATCAATATCCTGATTCGGATAATCTATGAAATTTGATAAATCCCCTATACATGTTTTGAAAATTTCATCATTTAAAATCTTTGATATTACTTTTCTTTCTATTCCATCTAATTTAATCTTATTTTCAATATGTTTAAGGATTATATCTTTATTAGCAATGTAATAATCTCTCTTTTCAAATCCCAATGGTTTGTCTTCTGGTGGTTCAACAGATGCTTCTTTTATCCAGCCATTTTTCAAACATCTTTTAATTGCACCTGATTCACCCATAAGTTTTGGATAAGTAGCTCTGGGTTCACCATATATAACTTCACCTATTTCCATAATATATTTTGGTTTATGAAAAGTTATCAGGTATATCTTATGAGATAATTCGTCTTTTGCCATCAATATCACCCTTCGTTACGTTCCTTTATTCTTTTATTGGTAACGTTACGTAACTATTAGATACGTTACGATTAGGCATATATAATAATTACCTAATATACTTTACGTATAAAAATGTCTGAGCATAATGAAAATATAAAAACTATCTACATAGACCAGAAAACACTTGGACTATTGGATGCGGTAGCAGGAAACCTCTCAATAAGCCGTTCTGCACTTATTAGAATCTTGATTAATCAGCATTGTAAGGATAAATCTAACTCTTTTAGGACTATCGAAAAACAGGTAGACATAATTACACAAAAGGGAGGGATTTAAGTGGTTAACTACGAAGACTGGACTTTTGAAGAGCTACTAGAGGAATGTAAGAAACGAGGTATTTTAGAATCAAGGGGAAGGCAAGATGTACAACAATCAAGATAGAACACCAGTTGTCGTAGGTTGCATATTACACGTTCAACCTGAAAATCTTTCTTTTTTAAAAGAATTACTTGAAAATTCTCCTTATGTTCAAAGATTGATAATATTCAAAGAATCCAACGACAAACTTTGGATTGTTTCACAGGAGGGAAACGATGGACCATCACGATGAAATACAGAACCACCAGGAGGAACTTAGGAAACATGAAGAACAGATAAAATTAAGGGAGAACAGGGAAATCGACAAACTGATACAACAAGAGGTTGCGGAGATAGACAGGCATGAAGAAGTAGTTGAATTCCTTGAAAACATAATGGATACCCCTGAGGATGAAGAAAGATTCAGGATAACATCCTTTCTCAGCGGTCTCTTGTACAATGAAGTTGATGATTTGTTTTTCCACACCGTCTTTGCACGGAAACAAGGGAAATGCACACCAATTGTCCTGTTGAGCAATGGAAAAGTGGAGGTTGTACGGAACAACGCCAGGATATTGATGGAAAAAGAAATTGGTGAAGATGGTAAACCAGTTTACAAGAAAATAAAGGACGTCCCAAGAGAAGAACGATACCAGTTCTTCAAACACAAGAACATCAGGTATAAGTATACTCAACCTGTGTTTTTTGATGAAACACATGGGATCAACACAGTTGATAACGAAGCAATACAAAATATCGTTAAAGACAAGATTTACACCAAAGAAATATACGATGAAGTCAATAAAACAGTAAAGAAATACTATTTTCACCCCAGCAGGTATGAATACGATGTCCTGTGTACTGCTTCAATAGTAACCTATATAATTCATTTGTTGGGAAATGTATTCTACCTGGTTTTTCTTGGTGGCATGGGCGCTGGGAAAAGCACAGGTCTAACATTATTGTCGTTTTTGCAGTTCAACGGTCGTTTTGGTGGAAAAGGCAGTGTTCCCAGTAGTGTACGGTTGATACATCAGTTTTCAATAGCTTTGAACCAGGATGAGTTCGAAAAGATGAGCAAGGAGGAAAAAAACCTTCTGGTCAATGTTTTCAACACTGGTTTCAACAGGTATGGGAAATACACCATCACCAACATGGGTGTAAAGGATATTACGAAACAGGTTATAGGTTTCAACACCTATGGGATGAAGTCTTTTACCTGTAACAGTTTCACGGGTTTTGATCCCAGTTTTATAGACCGCTGCCATGTTATTCTACAGGTTAAGACCAGTAAGAAACTGAAGAACATTTTCAACCTTACCGACAAGGAACTGAAGCATTTTCAAAATATCAGGAATAAGCTGTTTGTATATTGTTTAAAGAACTGGAAAGAATTATTAAAAGATATTAAGGAAATGAAGAATCTATTGGAAGGTGAAGGTGTCTTTGGCAGGGAGACAGATAAGAACAGCATCATTTTAGGTATTATCAGGCATTTCAAAGGATCTGAGTATGCCTTGGATGTTAAGCTGTATTTAGAGGAGAAAGCTCCTGTTTTACAGATGGAACATGCTCAGACAATGGAGTTTGTCATCCTGGATGCTATTGCAGATATGATTAATGTTGATACTTCTGCTTTTGTAGAAGTTCTGAATGAGACGTTGTATGAGGCGTTGTTGAATCGTTTTGACCTTTCACCGAATGATAAGTATGCGCCGAGTGATCAGAAACCACGGAAGATACTGGATAGTCTGGGGCTTACGCAGAAAAAAGAGAATCTTGGTTATAGTCAGGGTGGTAAGCGGAAGTACATTATCAATGTAGCTGAGTTTGTTAGCGTTTTACAAAGCCATGGTCACGATAAAATTCTTGAAAAAGTGTCTAGATTCCAACTCCTCAACCCTCCCAAACCCCTCAAACCCTCAACTGACGAGATTGAGGGGTCTGAGGAGGTTGAGGATGAAAATACAGAGCGTTTTTTGTTAAATGAGAAAATAACTGATTCAATCCAGATAATAAAACAACATCCAGACGACAACTATGAACTTATTTTGGAGAAATACGGTCAACCTTTTATCGATGAATGTCTGGAACGAAACATCTTTTTCGAAGAACTATTGGGAAAAAAATTAGTGTTTATAGGAGGTAAATAGAATATGGAGAAAGAGAAAGAATATGTAGAACATATAAAAGAAAGCTGGAAATTTGCAAAGAACACAACAAAAGAGATAATTCCTAACGAAGATGAAAAACTGCAAGACAACGTAACTGTAGCAATACTCGATAAAATAATCTCCCCTTATCATTATTTTATCGGCAACAACGAAGAGGGTTCACCTACTGCTAAGCAGATCGGATATGCCAAGAAACTAGGTATTGACAATCCAGAAAGCTACACCAAGAAAACACTATCGGAAGCAATCGACAAAGCCAAACGGGGAGAGTGATCTCCCCTATGGCAAACGATACCATAACCAATGAAGTTAAAGAATCTGTAAGCAGTGTGGAACTCAAGCAGACAAGTAAGGGTGTGAATTTTACAGTTAAAATATATAATAAAGAACCGCAGGATGCCAAGGAAACCGCTGTTTCTATCTTTGAGGAGCTAAAGACAAAGTATGAAGCAACGGAGGGAAATGGAGGCTGAATGAAACCAAGTTGTGCCATGATAAAGATATTCGAAATATTACTTGGTTTTTGGCTTATACACCAATATGTCGCATTAGCGCTCTTATATTTATACACACCCAAGGGGTACATAATCAATTCTTTTTTTCCTTCGGAAATTAGGAGAAGATTTTATGGAAAATGATATTTTTAATAATGAAAAAGAGGCTGTTGACCTGTCGAAATCTGAGATTCATGCTGAGCGAATACTGAGAAGATGCCACATACACGATATGGATGCTGGTGGAGTATTCAGTTTAATTAGTGGGTCTCAGGGTAGTGCTAAGACCAGTGTCACACTCAGTTTCATGGATTATACCAAACAGCATCATCCAGATGAAAAGATATTCTTTTCCAACTGTTACAATGCACCGCTGCAATTCGTTAAAATTGGCAAGGGTAACTTCAACATCATGGTGTTGAAAGGCAGCGGTGTTACGTTCCATGATAGAGACAACAAGCTGGAGGAGATACATCCAAAGATAACTTATTTTAGAGATTATCAGGATTGTTACGATAAGGCAATACCTGGGATATGTAATGCTGTCTTTTTTGGTAACAGGATGAAGTGGATGGACTTCATACATTATCTTAGGGGTGTTGGCGAGTGGGTGCATCTCTTTATGGATGAACTAAGTGAGATAAGTCCGCAGTTCACTAGTGGTAAGACGTTCCATAGGATAGGTGGGTTTGCATCTGATTGTAAGGAGGTTCGTAAGTGCATGATGAATCTCCACACAAATAGTCAATCTATATCTGATATTGATCATCGGATCCGTAGCAAGGTTATGATCCGTATTTATCTCCCTGGTGCTAGGGCTGAGAATGTCTCTCGGATTAAGCAGACCGCTCTTGATAACTTGAATGAGGATCCTGTCCATGGCAACGAAGCATATCTGGAGTATTCTGGTAAGTTCGGTAAGACTGTTTTCAGGGATATTTACAAACCTATCTCTGGTTTGCATTGGGAGGCGAGAGTAGATGGCAGGTAAGGAGAAGCAGAAGCAGATACGTTATACGCTGGAGGATTGTCTTTTTAACCAGCGGAAACTGTCTGAGCTGGTGCAGCTGTTGATAACTGATAACAGACCACTTGCCCTTAATGAGAAGCCAAGATATTATGAGCTGCTGCCGAAGAGTTTGCTTTCTCAGGGTGCTACTGATCCTGTCAGCATGGTGATAGAGAAAGGTTGGTTCACGTTTGCCAGCATCCAGAACCTTGCAATGAGACTTGCTGATCTGACAACTGATAAGGTAAGTCTGAAGACTACACGTCCTGAAGAGGTGGAGATAACTGTTCCAATCCATGAACTCTGGAGTTTCTTGTATGATAAGTTGTTGTATCTGTTTCCTTTGGCTGCTGCTGAAGCTGTGCATCTGTCTGGTGAGAACATACCTAGGACTGAGCAGGGTGTTTATTCATTTACTTCCAGTCAGAAACTTGATGAAAGGAGGTAAATATTATGATAGAGAAGAAAGAGTTGCCATCTGAATATGTCAGTATCCGTCAGGTGTGGCTTCGTCAGATTAACCGTTGCAATGAAGCAATGAGCCATCGTTTTATGATGGATATTAAAGATGATCGTAGCGACAGTTCTGGTAGTGAAACGGTTGTAGAGAGTGTCATAGCGCTGTATATGAATCTGATTGATTACGGTGAAGCGACAATTAAAAGTGATGTTGAAAGATGGAAGGATAATGTCATGTCTAAACGTAAGCATCCTAGTTCTTTCGTGTCGTATAGGAAACTGTTCGAGTATATCATTCAGACTTTGAACAAGTATGGTATGTTGTTTGAATCCCAGCCTAAGGGGTATAGTAATGTTGAATTGAAATCTGTAGAATAATACTTTACTGCCAATTTTGGTTTTTAGCCCAGAAGAATCCGAAGAAAGAAAACAAAGTATTCTGTGCATTCTTTTTTAAATTTATAAGGAATATCAATTGTGAGAAGAGATAGTTTAAGGTTTAAATCCTATATTAGTTACGGATTAAACCTTGCGTTTATTAAAAATATGCCTATGTATCCTACATAGTTGTTTAAAAATGTCAAACGCTTAAATACTGCCCCCCATGGATTTTCATCTGGAGGGGCAGTTTCACTATCGTAACCTGAGTTCCCTGCTATATCGTATGCTTTGGCGCTAATACCATAAGGTGGCTGAAAGGGCATAGTTATGACTCCCGTAACAATTAAAGCAAAAAAAGTAATGTTTTCCTCAGAGAACTGCGGATTAAAAATTAATCCTACAGCAGTAATTATTTTTTCCTCTGCTCTTAGTATAATACACTTATAAGGAGGTTCGTTATCAGTACATATCAGAGATTCGTCTAGATAAAATTCTACCTTATCTATACCGCTTGTGTCGTCCATACAACGTACTTCACATATTATATCGGTGTTTATAGTATATTCACCCTCATAGTTAAGGTCTAGTACAGGTAGTGTTTGGTCAATCTTGAATTCAACTGACTTCCAGTCTTCTACATTACCAGCGTAATCAATTGACCGATATTCTAGCGTGTGTTCCCCATCAGTTGAAATATTAAACGGTTCAGTATACGTATGAATACTTCCACCATCAACTCGGAATTGTGTAACATTCACACCAGACATATCATCAGTAGCATTCAAAGTAACCTCTACATCACTAACATACCAACTGTTATTACCATTAGGTTCAGGTGGATTAAGAGTACAGGTTGTCACAGGTGGAGTTATGTCATCAAAGAATACCCTATTTCCAGTTGAGGGGATAACACTCACACTAACGAATAAAAGGATAACAGCAACTACTACTCCTTTCTTGATGAGGTTATTATGTTCCATTACTTTCCCCCTCTAAGTATTAATAATGCAGAACTGATATATTTGTTTATCTGATGTTTTGCACAATAATATTACTGCCAATTTTGTTTTAGCGCGGAGCAAGTAATTCAGGATAACATACTTGGCTTTACAACAAAGAAAACATTTTAAACCCAGTCTTATTAAAAAATTTAGATGAAAAGTATTATTTCCTTCTTTTTGAAATTTCAAGTCGTAATCGTAACTAGGTTTTTTAGTTATCAACATAATATCCTTTATGCCTCTGGTTCTTTTTTCAGGAGTTGAATGTGTTGTTTCTTTAGGTATAGTTCTCCGTAATAGATGAACATGTGTCGCACCTCAGGTTATCATATATGTTTGTTATGATACTCATAAGAAGCGACATATGTCCTGTCCTAACACACAAAAAGGTTGGCATTGTTAACCGTCCTGTTCAAATATTTGGTAAGAAAAAATCTTTTAGATTGTTAGCACGATTAGAAGTAGCTATTTTTTTAGTTCTCTTGAGTTTTTTTATCTACTATAGTAAAGTGATGCCATTTATTTTCTTACTAATAGCGTTCATTATTTATTTTTTCATAAAAATGAAACTAAATCAAATAAAAGATGATAGTAAAAAATATTACCAAAAATTCTTGTGGTTATCATTTCCAAGATTTACTCAGATAATTGCTGTGTCTCTGATAATTTTTTCTTTATTATGATAAACATTTTCTGAAAAATTAAAATCCGTTCAATGATTTCACTCTCCACGCCATGAATGGGGAGTTCTTGCTTGGATAATGTTAAGGATTGGCGAAACTTTTTAATAATGTTGAAATTGGCTCTCTTGAAATCCCTCATTTTTTTACTTTGTTCTCTATTGACCTTGTTTAATACATTTGGATTCGTTTCCTTATCTTGCAGAGCGACTATCAGGAAAGATTATAAGATGATTAATTATGTATTTTTGTCCTTTCGTTCTTTGAAATTAGGTGCCTCTCGTGAATAATGAAATCGATGAAAAGAAAAACATAGTTTTAGTTTTTCTAACTGGATTTATTAGACTGCGTGGTGTAGTTAATTGGTCTGCAATTTCTTTTGTGGGTTTTATTTTAGGAATGTATTCTTTGGATTTATCCAGTTATTTAATACCATTTTTAATTTTTTTGGTTTCCACATTTTTCATTATGTCGTTTACTTTTGCCATGAACAACTATTACGATGCTGATTCTGATAGAGAAAATCCACGGAGAATGCATATCAATGCGATTGCATCAGGGAGGATTTCAAAACAAACTGGGATTTTCCTAATACTAATATTCGTATTTATTTCATTGTTTGTTTCAATTTTATTTAAATTCGAGGTTTTTTTATTTTGTGTTTTTTTACTATTTTTAGGATATGCTTACTCAGCTCCTCCATTGAGAACAAAGAATCGACCTATATTAGATATAATATGGCATTTCTTAGGATTTTTTTCTTATGTAATATGGGGATCTCTTATTGCAGGTTCCGTAGGAATAATCAACTGGTTATTTGCAATTTCTCTAGGAGTATTTAGTTGTATCGATCAAGTCGATAATCATATTAAAGATTATTCTTTTGATAAAAATACTGGAACAACGACATATGCTGTTTGGGCAGGACTTGATATTGCAAAAACAACTTTAAAAATGATTATTATATTACATACGATCTTTCTTATTCCACTTATATTATTATATTCTTTAAGTTCCCTTTCTACGATTTTAATTATAAGTGGAGGTGCAATACTAGGAACAATTAAAGCAAAATCAAAAAAAGATTCTTCGGTTCCCTCATTATATTATTTTTCAGCTGTGTTTGGCGTGGCAGTGTATTTAAGTTGCATAGTCTACCATATCAATATTTTACTTGGTGAACAAGCTCTTTGGTTATTAACTTAATGTGACCTTCTTTAATAGGAGCAAAATCCTATGAAAACCATCAAAAACCATGATCAACAAGACCTAGAAAGACTAGTGGGGGCAAATGGGCAATCCTTGAAGTTTATATGCCGATGAACCGGCAAACAATTAGTAATTGGTGGTTTTTACAGTTCTTATAGAATCATCCACAGATGTTTTCGATATTAAGACATCTTTTTAGATTAGAATAATAGTTTATGTGCAAATTTAGATTCTGCACATAAACCACCTACGTTATATGCAAAGCTACATGAAAAACACTATTTACAATTAACAATCCCATGAAACGCAATGGATTAATTGAGTAACTTCAGGGCAAATAACAGAATTAAACATCTCAATAGAAAATATTGGTAATGGTTTGACATTGGTTAAATCGGAAATCATTGATATTCCATCTCCGGATTGGTGGGTTTATATCCAACCTGAAACAGTTTTGGATGTAGGTGAAGAAAAGGAGGCTTCTCTATTCGTCATGCCTCCTGAAAAATTTACAGGTAATGATTCGATAAATCTTTCTTTCACCCCATGTTACTACTATGACCCTGAATTACAAGGAACTACTCAAACTTTTGTTATCTCAGTTAGATCTCGGCCTTAAGGAAGATTTACGATTTTATATAGTCTTCGTGCTGGATGCAGATTGAAATGGTTCATAGGAGAAAGAAAAAAGTTTGTATTAATTGACTACTTTGCTGATTGATGGGATTGTTTGTCATGAGTAATTGCAATTTCTAGGATTTTCCTGGCTGCAATTTCCGCTCCTTTAGGTTCAGGGAATTTGTCTTTAAGGAGACGGGCGTTGTTTAAGTATGCCTCATAGTTAGTAAAAATTCTGTTTATGGCTGTGAGGAGTTTTCTTTCAGTGAAATATTTCTTAGATAACCTAATACCCCCACCATGCCTCATGAGATTATCTAGGTTCCACTGTTGCTCAGCGTGCAGGGGAATGCCGATAACGGGTTTACCTGAAAATGCAACTGTATGTACTGTACCCCTGCCCCCATGGATAATAGATAAATCTACTATTCCATGAATTTTTTTTATAGACGGAATAAATTTTTTTAGGAGAATATTTTCGTTTAAAGTGGGAATTTCATCTTCATTTATAATGTTTGTATATGCTACTAGGGCATTGTAATTCGTTTTGTTTAAAGTGTTCAAAACCTCGAAGAATGTCTTTTTTACTCCTAAACTCCCAAAAGTGACCAGTATGGACCGACCTTGTCTCTCCAAATGCATTCTAATGTCGGAATCTATCAGATTATCTTGACTGATAAAGGGACGTTCAGGAAAAATAGGACCGATATAATCTTCTTTTGGAAACTCGGGTGTTGGTTGAAGCCTTAAAAAATCTATATTATCCACCACAAAGGTATAATCGCCACAAAATAAATCTAAAAAACGATTAGATTGAGGCGTTTTATACATTCTTGCGAGCCTATTAAATCCTTTAACGCCCCATTTACATTGTAATAAATACCAATTTGTTAAATGATTCTTTATAGATTGTGGAAATAGTCGTGTAAAAATATTTTCAAAACCCTCGGGAAACGTAGCATGCTTTGATTTAAAATATGGTGGAGTAGCTACCCCAGATAGTAAAACTACAAGGGGTATGTCTGCAACTCGTGCAGAGATGAGCGGAGTAAAACTAAACGCAGCTGCTACTAATTTCACTTCTTCATCTTTAAAAATGTTAATTTCTTGCTCTATTTTGTCTATATAAAGTTTCTCAAATTTTTTGTTAAATAAATGCGAAAATAATCGGTCTAGGGGCATATCCTTGTAATGACACTTATATCGGAGTTTTTTACTTTTTTTAGCGATTTTTTTAGGAATATTTCGCTTCAGTTCTATGATCTTGCACCCAAGATCTTTAGCTAATATTTCATATTTTCCTTTGTAGCCGATGAATACTATTTGCCCTCCGAGTTCCATATATTTCTTTGCGATCCCTATCAGCGGGGAAGTCTCACCAAAGTTACTAAAAAGGGGCATAAATGCTACTTTTGGAAGCTTTTTAATTATCATTTTTATATCAACCTGTGTAACATATAATTAGCATTTTTTATACTAGGAATAATAACTGTAACGACTACTCCTTTCTTGATGAGGTTATTCATACCTTTCCCCCATGTATTTCATAGATGGCATCTTATTTAAGTTTTAGCTAGTAACGAGTTTTCTAGATAATTACTGAATCACCATTAGATTAGGTCTAATGGACCAATTGCTCCGACAGAAACACCAATATAAATCTCATCGAAAAATTCAAAATTATATTTTATTAAGTTATATTTTATTTTTATAGTTGCGGCTGGGAATACTGCGTGGTCTGAAGCATAGCGGAAGACCCGCAGATGAAAAGTCGCTCTTTTATGCCCGGTCAACCGTTCTTTTTTTTGTCGCGCAGGCACACCATTGAGATGTGCCCTTGAAGATGC
>JAUXAU010000096.1 GCA_030619765.1 Thermoplasmatota archaeon | reverse complement strand
TGGTAAAAGTTTATGTTTCTCTCTTGTGATATTCTTTTACTATCACATTCACCAATAGTTGAACTCCGAGAGTTCACTCGATTCAATGTTTAGAGACCTCATTTTTTAAAATGGGGTCATTGAATCGAAACCATCATTTAGAGAATTAAGGAAAATTTGCTCGAATTGTCCTCTCCAATACTTTTTCACGTTCTCCTGTTAAAAACAAAAGATGTTTATTTCGGTCAATTTCTGCAAGATTTTTTCCGATTTCCCTAGATAATTTCATTAGAGCCTTTTTTTCAGCGGCAATGGCATCTCCATTCTGTTTCAACTCATATTCCTTCTGTTCCAACTCGTATTTCTTCTGTTCCAACTCGGTGGCTTTTTTCTGCTGTTTAACTACTTGGTCATCTAATAACTTTTGTACCCTATCTTGCTCCTGTATTATTTCTTTTCTTTCAATCTGCTGTTTATCTGCCTGGTCATCTAGTAGTTTTTGTACCTCACTTAGATCTTTATCTCGTTGAACTAATTCTAAACGCCAATTACTCATTTTCCTTATATACCGGTCAAGACTGGATCTCTCTTGTTCAAGCCTGTTTTGCCCCCTTACACAAGCGATTTTTTCTCTCCTCCCAGCATCATCAAGATAATTTCCAATATAATCACTGAGATCTGCGTTTGTCTCCCGTAGGGCAGTATTATCATTATTTAGACCTATGTTTTTATTATTTAGATTTGTTATTAAATCATCTTTCTCTTCAATCGTTTTTGTAAGATCTTCGATAGTAGTATCTTTCTCTCCAAGTATACTTCTGAGATTTGTAACTACTTCTTTTTTTACATGATTCTCTTTAATATGCTCGCGCCATTGCTCATCTCTTTTTTCAATAGCATCCTCCCGCTCCTCAGCTATCGTATCATCGACTTCTATCTTCAATATTCCTTTTATTTCTTCTTTACGTTTTTCCCATTCAGCTCTATCATCCGCTTTAAGTTGCTCTGTTTTAATAAGGTCATCAATAGCTTTTGGTATTGCCCGTACCTTATCTATTGGATTATCGAAATGCACCTCTTGCTTTTTTGCTTCTTCCTGATTTTCTCCGGCATCAGCATCTTCATGTTCTTTTCGGATATTTGCGATCGTGTTATGGGAATGTTTATAT
Organism: Thermoplasmatota archaeon; assembly: GCA_030619765.1. Taxonomy (GTDB): domain Archaea; phylum Thermoplasmatota; class E2; order DHVEG-1; family DHVEG-1; genus JAGLML01. The sequence goes on along the minus strand of JAUXAU010000096.1, from coordinate 8,159 downwards.
TTTTTTCCAATTGTGTAATCAGTAAGGCCGCTATCAATATCTTGAATAATTTTTTCAATTTCAATATCTTCAAGCATGACAGTCAATAAGGCTAAGGCATTTTTAAGTTTTCCTCTGTCAAAGTGTCATTGTGTCACTGTTTTTTGACAGGTACAGTCATAAAGCTGTCAAGAATCAGTCAAAAAGCTGTCAAGAATCAGTCAAAAACACGGTCAATAAAATTTAAAACGACAGAACTTATTAGCTAATTTAGTAGCTAATTAGTAGGTGCCTTAGTAGGTATTTCAGAGGCCCTATTGGTAGGTATTACCTGCTCTCGCTCACCGCTAGGTATCTGTTTAGGTATCTTAGATGCATTCTCTTCAACCATGGTAATCAAGCCTCATTAAGCCTTATCGGGATACTCATTAGCAGATATTTTAGCAAAATTCTGCTCAACTTGCTGCTCAGAGGTCTTAGTAGGTACCCCCTCAGCAGGGGCGTTAGCAGGGGCGTTAGCAGGGGTGTTAGCAGGGGTGTTAGCAGGGGCGTTAGCAGGTACATCAGAGGGGTTTTATTAGCAGGTGTTACAGCAGGTGTTACCGGCTCTTGCTCACCGCTAGGTGTCTATGCTATCTCCTCTAACTTCTTTCTCAACTTCTTCTCAATCTTCTTTCTCGATTCTTCTCAAGTCTTCTGCTCAATCTTCTTCTCAATTCTTCTTCTCAAGTCTTAGACAAATTAAATTGTAAACTTCTTGCTTGACTTTATTTTCAATTTCATTATTGACTTCACTAATTGAAGTCTCTTAAATATGCATGAAGGGTGGCAGCTACTTGACTGGTATTGCTTTTGGAACTGTCCGAACCTTGCAGGATTTGGCGAAGGCGTCGGAGCCACCGGCTAGTCGGACTGTTAAGACCCCTGCCTATGGGGATCTCACAGAAAAGGAGAGGGGGTTGGAGGAGGATAAAAGGGTGCTTGAGAAGTTGGTGAAGCAATATAAAAATCGTAAAACTAACGTAGATGAGGCTTGATTACCATGGTTGATGAGAAAGCATCTAAGATGTCTAAACAGCTGATAAAACATTAAGTTGCAGATATATTTGTGGTATCCCAAAGTGTTTATCACATTTTATAGTGAATATCCTCTATTGGAAGTGATAGAAAAGTGATATAAAAGTGATATAAAAGTGATATAAAAGTGATTGAAAGTAATTGAATCTCGTAAATGATGAGATTTTTGATGCCATTAAAGATATTCTTTCTGGTATCTCTGAACGATATTATCTCAGTTTTCAAGCGGTTGGTTTTGAAAGAAATCATCTTCACTTACTTATTGAAGCAGCGCCAAGATATTCTCCTTCGAAAATCATGCAGATCATAACCATCTCCCACGGTATCTATATGTCCTCCTTCTGACCAAAAATGACCACCGCACCATAATATTTTTTGCCACAAGTTTCAATACCGGTTCTTCTTGCAGGTTTGACGTTCCACAACTCCAGCCAGTGAGCAAAATCAAGAACTGATAATTTGAAACCTGGTTTATCTGAATTTCTTGTCTCATCTGCTGCAATTGATGCTTTTTTTGTTTCCAACATTTTTTATGCCTTCATTTTTTCGTTTTTTTGTACTTTTACCGTTTTTTTCCACTCCTGTTAACTTTTTCGTTTTTACATAACAGTTTTTGGGTAATTAAATATTCGCTCTCGTAGTGGCGTCATGTTAGGGCACAGTACGCACGTGACAGCATTCTCCTTCGAGAGAGTATATAAACTGTAACGTGTACTGTACAAAATTGTATATACATGTATAATAAATATTATTATTTTCATCACACATTTTCATCATCCAAATCACTATACCTTTCTACATGTATATAGAGCTCTAGTACAGTACAGTCTAAATAATAATAGTTTTTATAGAAGGGAACGCCCGTCATGTTGGCCGTCATGTTGTCACGCACTTTCAACGTTACACTACTACGAGAACGACATTTTTCAAAAATGTTTTTCGTTATGTAAAAAAAGTAAAAAAATGGGGAGTTGTGTAAATCAGCCAAAAAACCTGTATTTTGTCCCGTTTCAATCCCTCCAGACGTACTCCTTATCATCGTTCTTGATCAACAAGCCACTTTCTAAAGCATCATAAATTGTTTCTGCATCAAATTTTTTATGCAAATATTCATCATCAATCACATAACCTGCATGTTTACCAATGCCGATATACTCTTTCATCTCTTTCTGTACCTGTGTGATGCCTGTTCCTAGTTTGATTTGTCCATCTGATAGTTTAGTTTGTCCATCTTTATATTTCCAGATGTCAGATGGTATAAATACCGTCCATTGTACGCCCCCTCCAACCCGCAGTTGTCTGTATAAATCCTCTTTCCTTATCCCTGTTAGTTGTCCGATTGCATTGGCTATATCTCTCAGGCTATCAATCTTTGCGCCCTGATCTTTCTTGTATGAATACATGATTGATTTTGTTATTAGACAGCCTTGCAGTCTCTTCCCTGTTTCTTTCCTATTTCTCTCTTTGTCTATGTATTTTGGTTTAATTTCGTATTTTTTCCATATTACGTCCTCTCCAGCTATCTCATCGTAGGATGTGCCTTCACTATACGTTTTTCTGGTATTTTTGACTCTCCAGATTTCCCACCAGTGAATAAAATCATACAATAATAATTCCCCTGCCTCCTCTGTAGTTTTTTCGATTTTATCAATAACGTTATCTGCAAATTCTTTATACGATGGTGTTTTCCATTTTATTCCATATTTGTCGGCTGCCCGTTCCCATACTTTTAATCCTTCATATATGGCTGCATATGTCATTACTCTTCTGGGATCGATAAAAGTTTCATACTTTGCATTTAGTTCTTTTTCATGGTGGTTAAGTCTTCGCTCTAGCTCTTCAAATGAATAGTTTAGATCCTCCAGCTCTAGTTCTACTAGTCTCCATCCTATAGGTTTAAGTTTACTCATAATTTGTTTCAGTTCTGCTACTTTCTCTGGGTTGCCTCCTCTTTGAGCTACAAGGGTGCCATCAAATTCAATTTTAAGTATTCTAACTAGGGTTGACTCTTCGGTAATGCCAAATCTGTTACAGTTAAGACCAAGTACTCCTCTGCTCAAAAACATATTCACTCCTTGGTCTGGTCTTCCTCTCATATTGCAGATGCTGTTCTCTGGAGCTGATTTTAACAAATCATCCGTTTTTCTCCATTTGACATTTCCTGCTTCATCTATAGGTATATAGCCACAGATGCTATCAAGTACGGCAGAGAATCGAAATGCTGTTTCAATGCTGTTGCCGGAGATGGGGGAGATGTTGAATAAGTATTGTGAATGGATATGCTGAACTGTGGATTTCCCCAGCTTTGGTAGTGGTGAGAAGTGTAGGATGTTGTAGATAAAACAGTGTCTTTTACGTAGTGTTAGTGCAAATGTCGCCATTATTCCCATGCCCATACTGGGTAGCATCTCATATTGATGCCAGTGCTCTATTAACTCTATGTATGGTTGTATTGTATCTTTTGTTATTTCTTGGGTTATTGCATCTTTGCTTTGCATTTTTACTGCTTGTTGTGCATCTTTTAGTGGTAATGAATCCAGACATAGTGTTATTTTGCCACCATTGTTATAGACTCCATAAGTAGCATGTCCTGTTTTTGTTGGTAGTTTGGTACATACTGCATTTACACAATTTTCAATGTCGTTTTTAGATACTATCCCTCCTTCTTTTTTCATTGTGCTTATAATGCCTACGTAGTTATTGATCCGTTCCCTATTGTTGCTAATGTATCTGATTGCGGTTTCGTCATCTACTATTAGCTTCTCTTTCGGCTCGAATTGCCCTATGTATATCTTTTTTTTCCGCCATTTTCCACTTTGCGATAATAAGTCTAGGAAAATCCCTTTATCTGTCAGTAGCACCATTGTTTTATAATCAAGTTGTATTGCTGTGCCTATCCCCTCTCGTAGTCTACGTTTTATTTTTAATCCATATTTTTTTACAGCAATTTTTTCAGCTTTCCGTAACTTTTTTCCTGTAAGATTTTTAACGTCTTCGCAACTAATGATTTTTTCAAGAATTGCAACTAACGCAATTGCTCCGCTACCTGCATTACAGCGAAAACAATGCCAACTATTTTTTTTAACATTTATCGAGAAGTTACGTCCTGTCGTTGATCCGTGTACTGGATGTGATCCTGCATACTCGTCTCCCTGTTGATTAAGTCCTTCTATGTGCTTTAAAAGGGGTTTAATACTGATTTTTTCATGTGGGGTTTCATCTTCGATTATTTTTTCGCCTTTTTTATGGAAGTACCTGGTTAGGTCTTTTACTGTGAGATAGGGCTTTAATGCTGTAATTAGTTGCCTTCGTGTTACCTTTGCAACAGGTCGATCCCTAACAATAGTATATTTTTTGCCACTGGGATGGATGCTACCAGGCCCGATGACTTGTTGCCCTTGCCATTGTACCTCCCCGTAATGGTTGCCTTTGTCATCATTCTTTAGTACAATTTTATCCTTTAATTTACATTCAAAAGGGAAATGATAATGTCCCTCTCCACCGCCCGTTCTGGTGGTAAGTGTTTCGGGCATCTGTTCCGACATTAGTTTTTTAATGGCGGGATGGTCGCTGTCTACAATGGCTATGTCTCCGAAGCCAGTTGCCCATCCATAGCCAGTGGCATCATCTTTAAGATATTTCTGAAATTCTGGCTCATCCCATCGGTAGTTGTTCTCTTTCTGCCAACCTGTTTCCAACGGACGTTTTGGTTTGTTGTACAGCGCAAGGATTTTTTTCTTCTCTTCTTCTGTTATCTTTGATTTTTTTAGTTTTTTAAGACACATATCTCTTGTTTTTTTGCTATACGGATAGGTTTTGATAAACCGATATTTTTTTTGCCTAAGCTGGTATGGTATAGATAATATTTTGTTATCTGTGTCTCCTATTGGTTTTCTTAATTCCCGGAGTTCTTTGTTTACTTTCAATGCCTCTTCTCTTGTAACCTCCATTTTTTTTCTTAATTCCCTTTTTTCTTGCAGTTTTTTATCAACATACTCCGCAGCATTTGTATCAATTATGGATTTAGCACCTTTTGCCTCACAGTTAACGATCTCTCCCTTCTTTCCTATATCTGTATCCCTCAAGAGTTTGATCTTAATGGATTTCATGATGCATTCCATCCCCCTGAATAATGATATGGTCTAGGCGCTGGGGGGAGGGATTTGAACCCTCGATGGTCAGTCAGACCAATTTGGTTATCGGTCGGGTCGGGGGCATTGTGTTGTGTCCCCCTTTCTAACTTCATGGCACCCCCTCCTTAATCCATAATTTCTCACTGCTTGTTTTAAAAAAAACTAAATGAAAATAGGGTAGCTTTTCAATGAGATCCATAAAGTCTTTTAGATCCTGTGGTTTTAAATGACCAACAACACCCACCACAACAGGAGCATTAATATTGTTCCCCATTTTGTATTACCTTTCCTTCTCTTTTTTCCAATTTTTTTAAAGTTTTTCTCCTCACCTGTAACCACAATGGGCATCTCCCCTAAGATTCTACTCTTGTTTTAAAACTCCTCTTTTAACAAGCTCATTGCGTAAAAAATAAAAAGAATCCTGGTCGCTCATGCCTGTTTGCCTTTTGAAGTCAGCATAATTTTTGATTTTTGAGAAGTCCATCAAATCTCCGCCCCCAACGCCATAATTTTTTTCACTCTAGCTGCCAATTTTTCAGAGTTCGATGGAATTAGTATTATCAATCCATCACCATTATAATATAGGTCAATGCTTTCCGGTTTGTTGAAACGAATCCAATCTAGAGGGATCGTTATGCCTCTGCTAAAGTTTTTTTTATTTCCGATCTTTAACAGCGCTCGTGTGGAAACAGAAACCATGCTTCCGAAATATTTATTTGCCCTTTTATCTATTGTTTAGATGTTGTTAACTAATTGGATAATGACTGTGATTGTATGAATGAAATTGGGCTAATTGTAAGAACTGAAGAAAAATATTGGAAAATTGTCAAAAAATTATACGAAAGACAAAAAGCGAAAAAAACTCCTTATTATCAATTTGAACTTGCAAAAGAACTAAAAAAATCTCCTCCGGCTATAAGCGAATTGGTAGAAGTTCTTCGTAAAATAGGTATTGTAAAATCTGAAAATAAACCAGGGCCTAAAGGCGGGCGTGTTAACTTTATTTCTTTAACTGATCGTGGTGTACTTTGTTGTCTGATTTTTTCCACTCTCCTAGTAACTGACATAAAAGAAGTTATTAAAAAAATACATGACGCCCCTTGGAAATATGGGCTTTCTGGCTCCTCTTGGGAATATGGGGATCTTGGGGTTGGGGATTTTTCTGAATTAGCTCATAGGGTTGCTATTGAATTGGGGAGAGATCATGAAAACGATAAGTCTGCTATGGCTCTAATATATGGAGTTATGTCTATGCCCGATGTGAAAGAGCTTCTGGAGAAAGGAGCCATCCCACGGGTTATTCCACTTAGAAGGTAGTAAATAAATTGATTTTGTCTTGCCTCTGAAAGTAGCCTCTATTGATTTTTTCTATCACGGCACAAAAATTTAACCTTTTTTCTTGTCCATTTCTATTAATTTGCCGGCCATCAAAATGTTCATTTGGTTTCGCATAATTTCCATTTCTTTTCTTAGCTCTACTATCTCCATGTCTTTCTCTTTTAATTGTTCATCTAAATGATTAATTCTTTCATCAGATGTTGTTTCAAACACAGCTATTGTATGCTCACCTTTTTTGTATAGTCCCCCCATTTCTTCAGGTGTATATCTCCTATAAGCATCTGATAAATATTTTGAATGCCCTGCCAATGCTTCAACAATGGTTTCAGGTATTTCCAGTTTCATACGTGACATAAAGTATTTTCTCAAAGTATGGATATGATAGATATATACTCCTGTTGTTTTATCTCTCTGGTCGTACCCCGATTTCTTTAACAACCGAATCCAACATAACCTTGCAGTAGAATATGTAAAAGGGAAGATCCTAGGATCATCCATTGTTTTAACAAAGATAGGTCTGCCGTTCCTGTGTGTTTTGTTTTTACCCTTTTCAACCGCAACCCTAAGATATTCATCTCGTTCCTTATACCATTCTTCTAAGTATTCTTTTGCTTCATTTGATATAAAACAATACCTGGGATTACCGTTTTTTGTTCTATTGCCTGGTATAGTAATCATTACTGGATCGCTATCCATGTTAATTTCATCGGGAAGTAATTGCATTACTTCGTCAATTCTCATACCACTACTAGAACCAATTAAAAATACTGCTTTCTCACGAACTGTGCCATGTAGCAGTATTTGTTTCAGTATATGGTTCGTTGGTGCTTTGTCCATTGTCCATGCCATACTTCCTTTTATTTTTCCTTTCAATGATTTCCATGTCTTGTTTGGGATAGCAATTTCATTCCAATCAAAATAGCTTTTAACAACCGATAACGCTACCTTTCTGCTTAATGGTGGTAAACCTTTTTGATTGCGGTTGTATTCTTCTAAATCTGCTTTATAATCCCGATCCTGTGTAAAATAGTTGCTTGGGTTCTTTACCTTGATTGCTTTGAAATAGTTGTTTAGCTGTGTTCTATAACTTGCCTGTGTTGCCTTTGCTTCATAGTTCTGCAAAAATTCATCTATTTTATTCATTTTTATCCCATACTCCAATGCACCCACTTTTATTTAAATGTATTGTTAACAAAATAGTTAATGCAATAAAAGTGTATGATACTTAATGTTTTACCAAATTTTAATATTTGAGGAATGAGGTAAGGACGAAAAATGAAAAAGAAAATAGATGGATAAGCTTACTGCTGATGAACATCGTTATTATTACCTACTTGACTTTATTTGCTTTATGCTCCTTTTTTATTCACTTGTGTAGACAACGCTGATTGGATAAGCCTTGTGTGTACGACCTTTATATTCAACATTTTCAGTGGTTTTACCAAGTGTGTATGAATGGAGTAAATCATCATTTAATGTATTGTTTATATGTTTTTTCTAAATGATGGTTTCGATTCAATGACCCCATTTTAAAAAATGAGGTCTCTAAACATTGAATCGAGTGAACTCTCGGAGTTCAACTATTGGTGAATGTGATAGTAAAAGAATATCACAAGAGAGAAACATAAACTT
>JAUXAU010000034.1 GCA_030619765.1 Thermoplasmatota archaeon | reverse complement strand
GGTAAAAGTTTATGTTTCTCTCTTGTGATATTCTTTTACTATCACATTCACCAATAGTTGAACTCCGAGAGTTCACTCGATTCAATGTTTAGAGACCTCATTTTTTAAAATGGGGTCATTGAATCGAAACCATCATTTTTTACCTATTTTATTTTTTATCTCAATTTTTTCTTTTAATCCTTTATTATGAGGATTTTCTTCGAAGTAGATATATCTTGCTTTGAAAAGAACGGTAACTAGTATTATTGTTGTTGATGTTATAACTCCGATGACAACTGTCCAAGGTATTTCTGGCGTTTTAGTAACATAAGGTTCTGGGATTTCAACAAGTGCACTCCCAATGACCGCAAATGTTGAACATCCTGGTGTTTCTGCTTCAAAAATGACATAATTGTCATTTTCACTCACAAGTGTGGTGGAAAGGTTTTGCCATTCGCCATTATGATAGCGTATAAGTAAAATGGTGTTTTTGTCGATGTTGTTTTCCGCTATCCAAGATTGTTCTACTTTGAAGGTGAATTTTAAGGTTTTGATATCGTCCTCAGTCACATACTCATCATTTGCCATTAGTTTTATGTCAAGATGGCGATAGACCGATTCGTTCTTTTTTAATCGTAGCGACATATTTTCTGGTTCATCTTTTAGTCTTACGACAGTTACTTTCACATCAACAAGATTAGTCGCTGCAGTAAACTGAACTTCTTCGATACCGGTATCTTCTTCCAAGCTTTCGGTTAAAACTTCCTTTGTTTCTCCAATTGAAACGTTTCCAAATACTTTTTCTACTTTGGATTCAATTTCCTCGATGGGAACTACTCGTTCATTTGGTGCAAATTCTTCTAAATTGGAATAAATTTTGCTGTCATTGGTATCACTATTTGCTTGTGTTTCACTTGAACTGGTGTCAGCAGCTCCATTATCAGAGGTTTGCGTTGTAGTGTCTGAAGAGGAATCACCTATATCGCTATCTGTATTTGTTTCACTTGAACTGGTGTCAGCAGCTCCATTATCAGGAGTTTGTTCTGTAGTATCTGAACCAGGATCTGTAAGAGCAAATCCTAAACCATTTCCAACAAATATCATGGAAAACATTAAGACTACTAGAACAGTTAAAAAGCTAGTTGCGATTTTCCTACCAGATCTTCTCTTCACCAATTTCATATTATGCTCTACTTTATCTGTAATAATATATAAATCTAATGTGTCAAATTGTCAAAATGAAAAACACACTATTATAACCCTATGAAACCAAAAGGAATAAAGATTTTACAAGATTCTTAGTAAGTATTCATTTTTAATAGACATAAGGAAAAACAATTTACAAAAATGAGTAAAGCCCAAAAACGTAAAGACTCGAATAGAGGCCCAAAACCAATGAAGGAGATAAAAAGTTTTTTTCAAACTACATATTGATATATGCCAATGACAGCACTGCAAATAGATGCATGGTAACAGTCAAAATGATTTGCAGCAGTCTCAGATCCTGCATTTTTCTAAATTACTGGGAATATCTGCCTCTTAAAACCTTATGTTTCTCCCATATGTAGTTCTCCTGTTTGAATACATATTAATAAGAATTGAGCTTGTTAGATTGTAGACAACAATCATAAAATTGTTATAAAAAACAAGGACAAGATTTATTAATTTATCAATGATTGATAAATTAAAAACTAATTTTCAAGGAGGTAAGATTATGAAGGTTATAAAAGAGAAAATAATAGGGCTACTTATATGCATGCTGATGCTGACAACAATACCTCTGGCAGCAGGGATGACAGAGAAGGAACCCGACTCAGAGCCAACCCTTGATGTTGGTCGAGTGTTTCTCAAGGGATTGCTATTTCATAGACTCCGAAAGGGAAACGTAAATCATGCGCTGGCAATTAGACTATTTTACATCGAAATTACCCCGACCGAGAGAGCCTTTGGATGGGTGACGATCAACCACGTTGTATTCAGAGATTCAGCATATCTAGGACGTATGTATGAGGTAGGACTTGGCCTATTCACATACGTGTTTGGATTCTTCCAAGGCGGATTAGAAATCCTATAAAAGAGTGCACGATAAAATTATATTAAAATCAAATAAAAATCTATCATTACAATCCTTTTACCCCTGGACATAGGGTTTTATGATGAAAAGAACCATTCCTAAACAATATGGTCCAGGGGAGAGGCCTGAATTTGGGGAGGAAAACAAAAACATGAAAAAGAAAATAATGGGTATTATGTTTTTGTAGAGTCAGACCCCTCACCAATAATCTCAATGTTTAAGGGTTATTTAAATAATGCCTTGAATTATGCTCGGCAATTGCCGATAATGTAACATTTACATATATATTTTAATGTATACAGCCATATACACTGATTCTGACACATTCTTAGCGTTTTGCTGGAATGGGTAGACTTTTAGCTAAATAAATTCTGCAGACCGGGATAATCAGGAGCATAACGATGAATTTTAAACACAAGATTATTGAACACGCTTGGAATCTGATTTAGATACTCCCACACGATCTCTTTATCTAAGGTTACCTCGAAGAAAAAACCGTTAGCCCCATCACAAATAAGAGTATTTCCATTGGGAAGTCGTTGGCAACCAGAAATATGATCTGAAAAAAAATCAAAAGGATTTTCAGCTGTATATCTCCATAGAGATTCCTCTGGCCCATATGCAGAACCCGGTGCTTTGAAATAATAACCGTTTTCGTCAATAGGTGGAACAATCTCCTCAATAGAAGAATATTCACCCCCTGGACGACCATTACCATTATTGAAGATAAGAATATTTCCCTCCCCTGGGCAACTTGGTTCAATCCATTGTGGATCATGCTGCTCAAAGAGCATCTGGTCATCAGGACCTCCAGCACGATAAGCCTGTGGATTACCCCAGCGATATAGAATATCTCCACCCTTACCGTATATCCCGCCAGTATGACCTGCAGCCTCTTCAGTGGTGGTACTATGGTCGATTATCCACAGCTCGCTAAAATGACGAACACTGAGCATAATCTGATCTAATTCTTCATTGTAGTCAACCGAGTTTATATGGTTCCAATCAGCAATTCCCGGCCCAAAATTAATATCAATTAATTCCGGGTGGTTCTCTACGCTTCCATAGTTATCCTTTGATGGATCATAGTCTTGAATCAGATGATCCCAAACATGCCATTCCCATACAATATTTCCACCACTTGTACCAGTTGGTTCAACCTCAATAATATGATCTGGATATATCTCTCCTTGTGGTAGGAAGTTGGGATTTCGGCCGGCATTGACAGCTTCTTCAGCTGTTTTATACTCCCAAGCGATCAAAAGTATATTTCCATTAGGTAACACTTCAACACCATGATGATGACAATGCATATGATTTGTATATTCAAAATACCAGAGAAGTGATCCATTCCAATCAAATATCTCAACACGTCCGAGAATTCCACCAGCCAAGAATCTGGGATTAGGTCGTGGTAAAGCACTACGGATCATATTTCCATTTTCAAGGAGAAGCGACCCTAAACCATTCAAGTAATGGCTCTCTGACCAGCTATGAACGATTTCCCCATCATTATTAATCAGATATGTATTTGTATACCATTCTGGAGTAAATATTGTATATCCATCAAAAGATCTAGGATCGTTTAAAAACTCTCCAACTTTTATAACTAGTGGTCCAAGTATTCTAAAAATGATTCCTATCTGCGCAGGGTGAGCATGATGAGCGCCTGCTGAAATTGTAATCCTAGGTAGATCACCTATTATTCCAAGTCCAATGCCAAAAATTTTTACATCTACTTCGGTCGATTCTCCAACAGAAAGCAAGGGTATCTCATAGATCGATACAGGGAGTTTGATTATGAGGCCTCCAATGACATCAATAGTTAATGTAATATCTGATAAATTCATATTTCCCACGTTTTTAATTTCTATAGTTAGACCAAGACCACACCTGATGTCTCCTATTTTAAGTCTAGGATCATCATCTTCTCCACGCGCCTTAAAACAACAGTCCAAATTTGATTCATCGAATTTTATCTTGTCAAAAGAAAATGCAACTGTCCCAAGGTCACTAAAGACTAAAATACCTAATAACAATAATACCAACATCTTTTTCATATATTCTAATTCCTTTATTATCTGATATGAGATAGTAAGATTTAAATGTTTAGCATAAAATAAAAAAATCTGTAACAAAACCAATTATTGTTAGTATGTTTACTTTATATCAATATTTTTTTGGAAGGAGGGAAGGAGGATAACATATGAAAAAAATTCCAAATTCTATTACCTTCCTCCTTTCTTACACATAATCATATACTTAAAGGTTATTTAAATTTTGCTATACAAATATATTTGCAACATTTGTAACAATCTGTAACAAAACCAGTTATTGTAGATGGGCTGATTTCATTTCCAACAAAATAATCTCTAAAGGGAATTAAGAAAGAAAATGCGTTAGAGGGTTTATTTGCACTGTTTTTAGACTAATTTCAACAGGTTTTTTTCATCTAATTCCTGACATTTTCAAGAACACACAATAACCATTGTAACCGTGGAAACCTATCCAACCACCGCAGATAACACAGATTCTTGTTCTTTGGCATGATAACTTCTAATGTTCCCCATGGACTAATTGAATCGTTAGTATTCATAGCCATAGCCATTACTTTGTAAGTTCCTTGTTTAGACCATGTATGATTTACCTTAACATCCATATCAGAGGCATATGGTCCAATCCATTTCTCTGATGTACCCTCGCCCCAGATGATGTAATAGTGGACATCTAATCCATTTGGATCTGTTGAACTGAAGGTGTATTCATACACTATACCTGGTTTTCCCGTTGTTGGACCATCTATCGATGGTGCATCCGGTGGCTTTGGTTCATCAGGCCAACCGAAACTATCAGGATCATAGTCAACCCATACAATATAAATTCTATCTATCTTGAGACTTCCGTAAACGATGTTAAAGAATCCTTCATATCCCCACTCTGGCCCTAAGCTGTTTTTACATATCCAATAGCCCCCATGAGGTATGGATGGATCATCTTTCCATCCGACAATGACAACATCATGTTCGCCCCCTCCAAAATCATAAGGATAATAATCATCAGGGTCATGGTTTATCTCCCCCCAATCCCATATCCTATAATTCCATAACATACAGGCAACAACTGGACCTTTTTCCATAATCTGGGCTTTAATTGCTTTCCTATCTCTAGGAAGTCCATTAGGAAACCAATACCCCCAATCTGAGATGGGAATAAGAAAATCCTCCCAATCTGGACATTTATCAGAACATAAAACGTCATCATCTGCTTGATACGGAAAGCAGGACTCAAGGAGTATACCATTATGATTATTACCTGCAGATGAAGTATCCTCTATATATCGAAAAACATTATATGGATAACCGCCGTTGCAACCATTTCCTGATGTATATGCAGCATCTGGTAGGCAGGAAAGTACATACTGCTCAGAGAGATCAGGATCCAATTTTGCACTTCCTTCTCTGATGTTTATTATACTTTCAAGAGTGCCAAGTGCTGCAAAAACCCAGCAGCTACCGCAAAATTTTGGAATTAATTGGTGTTTTGCAGACGTGGTCCAATCCTGCCCACCAAAATCCTTCCAACTGAAATATTGAGGAGTATCTACAATTATTGGTTTTGAAGAAGCATAGTTTGAATCTATCGAGGCAAGTGGATTAATCTTAACAGGAAATTCGCCACATCCACAATCATCAACAAAGCTTCCATCAGGCATCCGACTGCTATTATTTTGATCTGTAGAACTGACTGCTGGTAATATAGTCCCCATCAATAGTGTACATATAAAAACACCGAGCATTCTCCTGTTCATATTTTATTATCTTCCCCGATCATAATACTATAAAAAGATATAATATATAAATCCTACCTTTCTGTCACACATTCTGTCACAGATTCTTCTAGGTAAAAACCTAAATACCAGAACATCTATGAGAATTTGGGGAAAGAAGATGAATAAGAAGTTACTTCTTGGTAGTATCCTTGCAGTTGTCTTGCTTGTTCTGGTGTCGTTTACAGGTGTTGTAGGGTTTCAGAGTGTTAAATCTGACTCTGCAATAAACTCTCCATTATTTAATGTTAGAAGTAAGAGGGCAATAGATAAAGAAAGCAAGAATACTCTAACAACCAATTATATAGGTAAGCAAAATAAGGTTGTGATTCCCTTTTTAATTCCAACGAGAGCTACAATGATTAAAACTATCATTGAAAGAATCAAGGAGATAGATGATTCTGCATTTAATCAACTATTATTGTATGTAATATATGCGTCGGATACCGATTTTACGGAATCTGGAAAACTGCCTCCAGAGATAGTAGAAGTAATTCAGATTATTAGAGAAGAAACTGATAATATAGTTGCTCAAGATAATCCTGAACCGTTAACGTCTGCCTGTCAAACCTTAGATTGTCAAACTGCCATTAGATGTTCAACAGTTTTTGGCGGCTGTATAACTTATAATATATTCACAGCCTTAATAAGGATATTAAACAACGTTTATGTTGTTACAGAAAGCATCCCGCTATTTAAGGGAAACATGGTCCTTTTACTCATTGAAGTACTGGCAAGCTTGTATGAGATGTATACTACCACATTACCAACTCCAACAACCGCATTGCAAACCGATTAATGATTGTCAATTTTAATATTCAGTTTAAAACGAATTCTTCTGGCTAAAACCAATTGGCAGTAATTATTGTAGGTGGACTGATTTCATCTCCACATCAATTCTGAAAAGTTATTTTTACCAGGAAACTCGAGTTCAAATCTCGTTTGTCTGCTGTAAGTGTTTATTTTAATAACTCATATCGTAGCATTGCATTTTGTATAAGCTCAGTTTTAGTACCATCTTCATTTATAAGAGTAAGTGTTTTTGCTTCAACAGGTGATTCCTTAGGGTAGCATATGTCCTGATGCATATCGCTTTTTACTTTTCCACCCAGATGTGAGCTCATACCATACGCGATGTGTAATCCTCCAACTTTTTCATCTTCTAGGATATTACCGGTTACAACTGCTTTAGGATTACAACCAATACCTAACTCAGCGATGTTTCTACGGGTATCGTTTTCTGCAAAGAAACTTCGCATCTTTTCTGCTTTCTCATCATCCCCGACAACCTCAACGATTTTGTTATTCTTTATAACATATTTTACAAGTTCACCATCTATAATTACAGGGAGAACACCTGCAGTTTTACTCTCCCCAAACTCACCGAGCTCATCAGATGCAGCCTCATATGGTGTCTTATATGATTCGCCACTTGGAAAATTAATTCCATGCCCTATTTCACTACAATCACCAGTGTCTGCATGAGCGACACGATTTCTCAAATCAATATGTAAACTATCACCTGTGGAGAATAATACCTCAGCGCTGACAGCCTTGTTTAACATTTTTTCAATTGCTAATGCATACTTTTTTACATCTTGATAGTTAGCCTTGAATGCTGTATTCTCCATTCTCCTTTCCACACCAGGCATACTAGCACCACGTATAATTGAACCTTCAGCTCTACATATTGGCAATATTGATGAAGTCCCGGAAAATTCAGTCATAGCAAGTACCAGATTTGACTTACGAACTGATTCTAAGACTTCTTCTGGAACAGGTTTATTATGCATACCAGTAGCGTTAAATTCCATCATACTTACTGAAAAACCGGTTTCATCACCCATCTCTTTAAATGTTTGATACCATTCCTTTGCCATCTTTCTACGTTCAGCCCATTTTTTATTATCTTTTAAAATCCCATGTGGAATATCTATTAAAAACAACACTTTTTCTCCAGATTTTGGTGCAAACACATCTTTAAACATTTTTATTCTTTCTTCAGGATTCATTTTTTGCCCCCTAATCGCAATCAACAACTACCATTTTTTATAAAACTGGTCGTTAGGTATATTAGTAGAAACATCAATATATCTTTGGTAATATTCTGAATTTTGAGTCCAACAGGAGTAAACCATTATTTTTTACCAGTAAAAGCGAGTTCAAATCTCGTTTCCTCCTTATAAATCTTTAGTTAATAATTTGATAGTCATTTTCTTAGCTAACTCTAAAGCTTCTTTAATATTGTCTTTCTTGGGTCCACCGCATTGTGTAAGTTTTTGGTTTCCACCGCCACTTCCCCCTAGAATTTTACCTATTTCAGGTGCAATTTCTCTTAAGTCAATATCCACGTTTTCAGAGGCAGAGGATGTTAATTTTTTCCCGTCGTAGATATGCGCTACATAACCTTCTTCATTAGTTATTGTTCCAGCGGTAGCAATTGAATCAAATTCACTTAACCCCGTGATTACTTTTATCCGAGTTCCAGGTATTGTTTCAGCTCGACTCTTTAAACGGTCAATTTCATCTGAAGAAACTTTCTTTTTCTTTTTCTGTACATTTTTCCATTCATTAAACAAATGTTTGCATGCTTCAGTAAGGTCAATTACAATTGTTTTTTCTTTTTTTCCTATTTCTCTTAAAAATCGTTTTATTGTTTTATCGAGTTGATCTATTGACACAGAGAGTAATTTACTAGCCTCCTTTAATTCTTTAGAAACATTTTTCCGCTCTTTTATCTCATAAACTGTACCAAGATTTTTTACAATTTTTTTATAAAGCTCGTTTTCTTCTTTTTGATAGGCATCAACCATCTTCCCTGCTGCAAAAATAATTCGATTTACACCATCTTGAATTCTTTCTGTCTTTAAAATACGAATTTTTTCAACTTCTTTTATGTTGTTTAAATGTGTTCCACCACAAGCCTCAACATCTATTCCTGGAATATTTAGGACACGTATTTTATTTCCTGGGGGCACTCCTCCTTGATATAGTCTAAAACCGTAAGTTCTTTCTGCGTCGTTTCTTGTCATCACTTTTTTCTCTACTGGAATCTCTCGTTTGATGAATTCGTTTGCCAATTTTTCAATTTCTTTTATCTCTTGTTCAGTAATCGATTTGTAATGGGAGAAATCAAAACGAGCCTCATTTATCCTTAATTGCGAACCTGCCTGCCATATGTGTTCACCAAACAACTTTCTAAGAGCACCATTTACTACATGAGTTCCAGTGTGATGTTTCATTAATGAATAGCGGTGATCCCAATCTATTTTTCCATGGACCTTCTCTCCGACTTTCAAATCACCATCTATAATGTGTAATATGGAATTACCCTCTTTTTCAACCAGTTTAACAAATACTTGTTTTTTATCTGTAGAAAGAACTCCTATATCTCCTGGTTGACCTCCACCATCGGGATAGAATGTGGTTTTATCAAGTATAACTTTAGTTCCATTGTCAGTATCGGTTTTCCATAAAACTTTAGCATCAAATTCCTTGGAATAGTGATCCTCATAGTATAGAGGTTTAGTTTCTGGAAGAACTGTATTTATCTCATGCTTTGTTTCTTCCTTTTTTTCGTGCGAATGTAATTCTGCGATCATTGAGTCAAAATTCTTTGGAATAGTAACTTTTATCCCCTCTTTGTTAGCGATATTTCTTACTACATCTGGAGGCATACCGTGTGTGTCATACAAAATAATAAGCTCATTTTTATCAATGGTTTCTTTCTCTTTGAGAATTCTTTTGACCAATCCCTTTCCTTTAGAAAGAGTCTCAAAAAACCTTTTTGTTTCCATATCTAAAATTTCATCAACTTGATCCTTTCTTTGTTTTAATGAAGGAAATTCCTTTTCAAGTAAGTCCAGTTGTAAATCTACTAGTTCTTTCAACGAAACACTAAGTTCCAGTTTTTCCATAAAACGAAGTGATCTTCGGATTATAAGTCTGCCAAGATAACCGGCTTTGACATTTGATGGGACGATGCCATCCCCAAGCATAAATGCAAGGCATTTTGAATGGTCAGCTAAAGCATAAACGTTTGCCATATCAAAATCGTCCTTTGTATTTTCTAACAGAAAGTTTACAATTTCTGGAAATACACTTTCGTATATGGTTGGAGTGCCTTTAGTGTACCAAGCTATTCTTTCTAGACCGTAACCTGTGTCAACTATGTTTAATGGATTTTGTGCATATTTTTTCCCTTCTATTGTTATTTCTCCACTTTCATCTTCCTTCATGTTCATAAAGACGAGCGTTGCAATCTCAAGACCGCTGGCAATTACTTCAAGGCATGGACCAGCATTTCCTCCGCCAACCCATAATTGCTCCTTGTATTTTATCATCTCACTCGGAATGCCAATGTTTTTTCTAAAAAACTCATCACAATAAGCAACTGTATCTTCTTTCCAATATATTTCATCTATATTTTTATTAAAGGCATGATGCCCCATCATTTCAAACATTGTGAGATGACGACCGCTCCTTCCTACTTCCTCAAGATCATTCAATCGGATGCATGGCTGTGATACTACTAAGGGATTTGCTGGCGGCGGTACTTCGCCAGAAGTTACATGTGGCTGGAAATCTGCAATAGATGCAATTGTTAGATAAATGTCAGAACGCCACCGTGCGATAACCGGACAGCGATCTCCTGTTTCTGGATAACTAACTCTAGAATGATTTTGCCTTTCAAAAAAGGATAGAAAGCTTTCTCGAACCTCTGCAATAGAGAAAGATTTTTTTGTAATAGGGTTGTCGATAAAGTTAAATTCTACGCATGGTTGATCCCCACAAAGTTCTGCATCGCTATCTAAAGTCCAAAAATACGCTCTACAGGATCTACACTTCTTGCGGATATATCCATTATAATGGAAGAATTGCAAGTTGCATTCTGCTTTAAGTAGCGCGTCTATCATGTTAACTTGTCAGGAATGTAAAAAAAGGTTTAAAGTTTTATCCTAACAATTATCCCAACAAATTATTTTGAATAGGACGATACCTTTATATGAGGAATATAGGATAAATATAATGGGGTACAGCATGGATAAGAAAATTACTGCGATATATTTAGTATTGTCTCTTACCGTATTTAGTTTTGGAATAGCTAGTGCATTTGAAAACGACTTAAATATTCCAGAGAAAAGTGAAACATCTGAACTATATGATAATGGTGAGAATTACGACGTTCAGTGGGAAATGAATTATGGGTCTGATTGGTCTTATGGGGCGAGATATGAGGGACCTCAGCCAATAGGGGATTGTGATAACGATGGAGATAATGAATTGCTTATTGGGGGACGAGATGCGGTACTTAGAGTTATGGAATGGAATGTAGTTAAACAAACATATGAACAGACCCATTCTTTACATAGTCCTTTTTATAATTTGTTCTGTGTTCTCGAGAAATTGGGTTTAAGTAGTGGACCACCTGACGCTGGTGGTTTTGCTATCGGTGATTTAACAGGAGATGGAAAAAATGAGATCGCAGCTACATGGTATGCAGCTGTTTACAAGTGGATTGGAGGAAAATATAGGATTATAGGTTTTAATCCTTGGATATATCAGAATGGTGGAGGCAGTGCCGACTGTTATATCGGAGATTGTGACAACGATGGAAAAAATGAGTTAATCATGAGCGGCGGTTCATTAGGAGATACGAGTACAGTTCCTGAAATTGTGGTTTTCAAATGGAACGGCTGGAGATTAGTTAAAGTGGCAGAGTGGGATGATCCTGGGGTAGATGGTTATGTCTACATGGCTGGATTAGGTGATGTTGATGAGGATGGAGAAAACGAGATTGTATGCGGTTCAGCGAATAAAATAGTGGTTTTAGATTGGGACAAAGAGAGTAATGATTTTGCCGCAACTGTTATCAAATATACGGGTGGCCATGACTATCCGTTTGCTTGTATATGCAAAGACAGCGATATGGATGGAAAAAAATGAGATTCATGTCGGATATTCTTCCCCCAAGATCACAATTTTTGAATGGAACGGAGCTGATTATGAGATAAAATTTGAAAAGGAATGGCCTGAAGAAGGAGGGTTAATTGAAGGTCTTGATGTTGGTGATGTAGATGATGATGGGATAGCTGAAGTCTGCGCAGGAACACATCACATCCATATTCTACAGTGGAATGGTTCCACCTATATTGAAGAAGCGGTTATTGAAGAAACCTTTGGTGTATTGGCTGTTGTCTCCATTGGAGATTGCGATAATGACGGAAAAAATGAGATTAACGCCGGTTCGGTTATGGTATACCCTGGTCAAGATTATATGTATTGGGTTTTCAAGTATGGATGGGAAGCTAACTGACAAGATTTTCAACCTACCCCTTTTTAGAAATATTTTTAATATATCGCCGATATATCTATCGACATAGATAGTAGTTGAACGTATCAATGTTTAGGCTATGATATACCATGAATGTTAAAGATGTATTGGCCGAAAAGATAGCTGGAGAAATTACATTAAGCCCCAAACCAGGTCAGACTATAAAGAAATGGCGTACTGCATTTAATCTCTCTCAAACCGAACTTGCTGATTTTTTAAATTTATCTCCCAGTGTAATAAGTGATTATGAATCAGGAAGAAGAAAATCACCTGGCATACAGGCTGTGAAAAGAATAATCGAGGCCTTTTTAAAGATAGATGAAAAGAAAAACAATAGCAAAACGTTACGAAAATATCAATTTATTGCAAAAAACCAGGACGGTATATTGGATATTATGGAATATCCATATTCAATTCCTATCAAAAAATTTATTGAGGAAATTGGTGGAAAGCTATTAACTACAAAAGCCGTTGATATTAGAAAAAATGTGAAGGGATTCACGCTAATAGATGGTATCGAGACAATTAAGACAATAAGTTCTGCAGGCTATCCAAATCTTTATGGATGGAGTACTGAGAGGGCTTTGATTTTTACAAATATAAAGTATGGAAGAAGCCCTATGATCGCAATTAGGATTCATCCTGTTAAACCATCAATTGTCGTTTATCATCATCCAGGCGCAGTCGATCCTCTAGCAATACAACTTGCTGAAAAAGAGGATATGCCACTTATTGTAACAAATATACCATTGGATGAATTAAAGAAAAAACTTGTTTCATTAGGAAGGTGATTAAGAATGGCTGATTTACTCGGTCTCTGTAGCATATGCGGAAAACCTGGTGCTATGTTTACTTGCCATATGTGTGGAAAACTTGTGTGTACTAGTTGTTTCGATAAAGAACACGGTGTATGCAATCAATGTCGAATAGGAAAAATCTAATCAGTTTACACATAAAAACTTTATACGCAAAAATTCATTATAGTATAAAGTGAGCTTAGTTAAAGGTCACATATGTTCAGGATGGGATGTTAGGCGTGGATGAGGAGCCATTTGACTTTCAGAAGTTCTTGTTTAGTAAGTTAAGCAGAAAGATAACCCTCCTTTTTTTACTTGTTGGAATAGCCGCTCCCTCGATAGGTATTTATTATTTCTATTCAATTTCATTTTCTCTTCTTAGTTCCGATCAAGAGATTTTTGCTGAACAAATTTTTTTACTTGATACAGCCACTATGTTGATAATAGCTCTTATAGCTATAAATATGGGGATAGTGGGATTTTTTGTCTCACGTTCTATAACAAAGCCCATTAAGCAGTTACATAAGGCAGCACAAGAAATTGAAAAAGGAAATTTTAACGTCCGGACAGATATCAAAACAAATGACGAGATAGCAAAATTAGGTGATGCCTTAAATATGAGTGCCATTGCATTGGGGAAGATGGAAGAAGAAAGAAAGCAATTAGATAAAACAAAATCAGAGTTCCTAAATATAACATCTCATGAACTGAAAACACCAATTACTCCGCTGAAGGCACAAATTCAAATGTTACAGCAGCAATTTTTTGGAAAACTCACAGAAAAACAGAAAATAAGCCTTCGCATTGTACTTAAAAATACTGAAAGATTAAGTAAGATGATAGAGGATTTTTTAGAAATCTCAAGAATAGAGGCTGCTAGACTAAAATTTCATTTTAGGGAAGTTAATCTAAAAGAAACAGTCGAAGAAACAGTTGGTTTAATGAAAGGCTTTGCCAAAGGAAAAAACATAAGGCTTATCTCAAACATTGGTCCTATACCAGTAATCGAGGTGGATCCTGATCGCTTTAGTCAGGTTTTGAGAAACCTTATACATAATGCAATAAAATTTTCGAAAAATAATAGTGAAATTGAAATAAACGTTGTTCCCAAAAAAGATCATATTCTATTTAGTGTTAAAGACTATGGTATAGGTATGCTTCCTCAGGACCAAATTAGAGTATTTGAACCTTTTTATCAAATTGAAGAAACGCTGAATAGAAAATATGAGGGAACAGGATTGGGACTTGCGATTTGTCGAGGAATAGTCGAATCGCAAAAAGGAAAAATCTGGATTGAAAGCATTTTGGGTCAAGGTAGCACTTTATTTTTTACGGTTCCGCTTAAACCTGTAAAGGATATTGAGCCGATAAAGGTGCTTTTCTCGTTAAAGTCAGAAATAGAAAAGGAATTAAAAGAAGAATTTATTTTATTATTAGGGCCGATGGGAATTGTTGAATTTAATGATTTAAAAAACAAAAACGCGATTGGACGGTATGATCTATTTAAGTATGTCGACTCATTAAAAGAGCTAAATATATTAAATGATTCGATTGTAGATGAATTTAAGACAAATATTGGTAAACTCTTTGGCGATTATGTTTGTAATGAAGTACGTGAAAAAGAGGTTTTAAAAAGGTGAAATGATGAGATTAAGGGCATTATTAATAATTATGTGTCTTGCAATTTCTATGATACCTGTTGCTATAATTGGAGGTTTTCAAGGCTTTGAAATTGCAACTGCATTTCTTGGACTTATTGTTTTGGTTACATTCTTTGTTTCACTCATCATGTCTTATTTTATCTCTCGACCATTAGAGAAATTAACAAAAAACATTGATGAGATAAGTAAGGGGAATCTCGAAGTTGAAATGGAAAAAAGCGAGATATTTGAGGTGAATAAACTAACAAATTCTTTAAAAAGAGTTATGACTAGTTTGAAATTAGCAATACATAAAGTAGGTGTGAAAAAAGGCGAGATATTTGAAGAAACTATTAAAGCAAAAGAAGAAGCAGAAGAAAAATATGAAAATCTATTGAAAAACATAGATAACTGGGTTTGGGAAGTTGATGAAAAAGGAGTTTGCAAATCCTGTTCATCAAACATTACTAATATATTGGGGTACTTACCTAACGAAATAATTGGAAATAAAGTTTTTGAATTTATAGCATCCGAAGAGTCAAAAAAGGTGAAAAACGCTTTCAGTGAGATGGTAAGAAAAAAGCAGAGTCATGCAAGCAAATTTGAAACCAACTTGATTCATAAGGATGGACATAATGTTTGTGTTCTCGCTAGTTTTGCTGCATTATTCGACGATTTGGGGGATTTCTGTGGTTTTAGAGGCATAGGAAAGGATATGACAGAATCCAAAATCGCAGAAGAAAAAATTGAAAAATTAAATAAAAAATTATCAGATATGAAGGAAAGAATGCGCGATGTTCTTAATGAACGGGAAAAATTCAAATACAAACCGTCCAGGAAAAGAACTATGGACAAGTTGACTGAAGAAGAATTTGACGCTATGTTTATCTTCGATGAAAATGCCAATATCATCGACTGTAACAAGAACATGTATGAGAAATTAGGTTATAAAAAAGATGAGATGCTTTCGCTAAATCTCGCAGATTTTGATTATCTTGAGACTAAAAAAGATATTAAAGATAAAATATACAAAATAAAAAAACAGGGAAAAATTAATTTAAAAACCATTCATAAAAAGAAAAACGGCTCTTCTATCTTTGTCAGTGAGAATATACAATATCTAAAAGATAAAAACATGTTTAAATGCATTGTAAAAGAAGATCTTTAGTATAATTTGAGAGAGCCATACTAACTTTTGAATACAAATGGGAAATTTTTTTCTTTTAATAATAATTTTACTTTAATCGACCATCAACTATTTATGTTGATTTCATATGTCCGATTTTTGATACTTATGATAAAAGCTTCGAAGCGCTCTCAAGGAATTTCTTATGCTATAAGAGATGTAGTATTGCCTGCAAAAGAATTAGAAAAAAAAGGTATCGAAGTTTTACATCTTAATATTGGAGATCCAAACAAATATGATTTTGACACTCCACAACATATGAAAGATACTCTTTATAAAGTTGCAAATGAAGGTTATAACGGTTATGCTCCTTCTGAGGGTTATTTGGAACTTAGAGATGCCATAGTTAATCGCGAACATAAAAGAAATAATATTGATTATAGTTCTGATGATATTTGTATTACCACAGGCGTAACAGAATCCCTGCAGATTCTTCTTAATGCCTCCCTTAATATTAGCGATGAACTTTTGATACCTGGACCTACATATCCACAATATACATTGATTACTCGTTTTAACGATGCAGAACCAATAGCATATCGTTGCATTGAAGAAGAAGGATGGCAACCAGATGTAAATGACATTCGCAAAAAGATATCAAAGCGCACTAAAGGCATTGTCGTTATTAACCCAAATAACCCAACAGGTGCTTTATACTCAAAAAAGGTAATAAAAGAAATTCTTGATATTGCAGGTGAGTATCAAGTCCCAGTTATCTCTGATGAAATATATGATGATATAACATTTGATGGTAAACAATATGCAACTGCAACCCTTGCTAAAGATGTTCCAATTATAACTTTCAATGGTTTTTCCAAAGTCTATCTTGTACCAGGTTGGCGTATAGGATATGTAATGTTTCATCATTCTGGAGAACTCGATGAAGTACAAGATGCATTCATGCGCATAGCTCGTTCCCGATTATGTGCAAATTCTGTTTGTCAACTTGCTTGTATTCAGGCATTAAAAGGCCCACAGGATCATATTGAAAAGGTGAACCAAAAATTAAGAAAACGTCGTGATTTCTCATATAAAAGACTTAATGAAATAGAAGGCATCTCTACCGCAAAACCAGATGGAGCATTTTACATATTTCCAAAGATCGAAGCAATGGAAAAAAGGCTTTGGAAAGACGACAAAGAATTTGTTTTGGACCTCTTACATGAAGCACACGTTTTGGTTGTACACGGTTCTGGTTTTTGTTCTACTTACGGTAAAGGACATTTTAGAGCTGTCATTCTTCCACAAGTGGAAACATTGGAGAAAGCATTTGATAAATTAGAGCAATTTATGAAAAAAAAACTTAGTAAAATTTCTTAATAATCTTCAATAATTTCTATGGAATAATGTTTTTGGTTTACAAACTATTATAGCAATTGAGATTTCTTATGTATGATGGAAGAACATAGGGATTATGTAGGTCCTATTAATTATAAAATCAAACATTATTTATAGCGCTGTTTTATTTGTTTTACTTACCTAAAAAATTGAATTATATGGGGGAAATAGTACATTGTCTACGGATATTCGAAGCAAGCTAGTTATAGAAGATAAAAGACTAGACGAAATAAACGCTTTTTTGATGGATCCTGAGAACAAGCTAGTCAATGATCTTTTGACCGTGGTTGGAAAATATGGTGGACCTGAGGAGATAAACCGAAAGGCTAGGGAATCGAGCAAGATAGAAAATTTAATGGCAAGACTGAAGGAAAAGAGCTCTCCCTACTTGAAAGACTTGGAATGGCTGATGGAGCAGAGAGATAAGGGAAATTTCATTACTGTTGATGAATACCGAAAAAAGATTCTGGGGGACAAGGCGGAGGAAATGGATTTTAACGAGGATTTTGCAGTCACCTTAGAGATAAGTGCTTGCCAGTACTTCTCGTTTTTTATGTCTCAAGCACGCCGGGCAGTAGAGAAAGGAGAATTGATGCCAGGCCGTTTTATAAGGGTCCGATGTATGAAAGAACAGGAAGAGGATGATGATTTACTGGCAATGACGGCTGCCATGCAAATTATTGGTGCGAGTTGGTGTGAAACACTTGATACAAAAGGTACCGATGGGTCTAATGTTCATCTCGGGGGACCAGAAACAATTACGGGCTATTTTGGAGGTGTGGGCCAACCAAACGATTACCCAATCAAATGGGTTGATGAGCTCCTCTACTATTACACCAATTACGGTGTGAAGCAAGTTCTTAATATTAATCCTGGGACTATACTCCTAGGCTACCTTTTGCACAAACTTGGGATAGATATAGAATTCAAGATCTCTGTTTATATGGGCAACGATAATCCATATGCAGTATTTTGGACACTTATGGCAGCACGGATGTTCTCAAGGGAGGATGGTTCCACGTCACTAATAGGGTTCAATTTCTCAAATTCTGTAAACAATGTCACAATAGAGATGAGCAGCGACATAAGGAAGTCTCTAGGACTGGAAGAATTCGTTCGGTTCGAACATCACATTCTTGAAACATGGAAAAGCATCGTGATTCAGCCCTATGATAGAAGGGACGAGCTTTTGGAGATTGCTTCAAAGGTGAAGAATATTAGTGCTAAACACGAAGGAGGGGAAATTGCAGTAGAGAAGAAAAGAGAGCATCCCTCAGATATCCTTGAGTATTTCCTGCCCAAGGTAGATATAGAAGATAAGGGGCTCATGCCATCTCTCACCCAGAACTATTTGGACAAGCATGAAACTATAAACAACACTGCCCGTGCTTTAACTAAAAGAGGTTTGACGTTTATTGCTGCACCCAAATTACATCACAGGAGAGCATGAGTATGCACTTCAAAATAGCGTTTATTGGTTTTGGAACCGTTGGTCAGGGTTTAAGTGAGATATTATTAGAAAAAAAAGAAATGCTTGCTGAAAAGTACGACTTCCATTGCACCATAGTAGCTGTTTCTGATATTATGAAAGGGTCTGTTTATGATGAGAATGGCCTTGACATGGTCAAGATACTTGAAATAGTAAAAAAGGGCGAGAAACTGGATGAGTACCCAACTGGCATCAAGGGCATGGATGGCCTAACTACTATCAAGGAAACTAATGCTGATACTATTGTGGAGGTCACTTTCACCGATGTCAAAACAGGAGAACCAGCTCTTACACATATCAAGACTGCTCTTGGTGCAGGAAAGAATGTGGTGTCTACTAACAAAGGGCCTGTGGTAAAGCAGGCCGTGGAACTTTTGGAAATGGCAGCCTCCAATAATGTACACTATGGCTTTGAAGGTGTCGTGTTAGCTGGTACACCTGTATTAAATCTTGCCAGATATACCCTTGCAGGTAACAAGATCAAAGGCTTCAGAGGTATACTGAATGGCACTACCAACTATATCCTCACGCGGATGGAAGAGGGCATGTCTTACGACGATGCATTAAAGAAGGCACAGGAACTTGGATATGCTGAAGCAGATCCTACTGGGGATGTAGAAGGCTTGGATGCCCTAGGCAAGGTAGTCATTTTAACCAACGTCGTCCTTGGAAAGAATCTGGATTGGAAAGATGTGAAGCGAAAAGGCATCACCGAAATTACCAAGGAAGATATTGAGAAGGCAAAATCAGAGGGAAAGCGATGGAAGCTCATAGGAAGCGCAGAGGTTCAACAAGATGGTTCTATAAAAGCAAAGGTTTGGCCAGAAAAGCTACCTCTCAGCGATCCTTTGGCTGGTGTCGGTGAGGCCATTAATGCATTAACTTTTCATACTGACGAATTAGGTTCGGTTACTATTGTTGGGCCTGGCGCAGGTCGTCGTGAAACTGGTTTTTCACTTCTCATCGATCTCTTAGAAATAAATCGAAAATTGTAAAGGAACGTGTTCCAATGAGTGGCGGATACACAGGAAAAATACTTGTTATCGATTTAAACACTCGTTCTACAGCAGTTGAAGATACATACATAGATGCTGCTAAGAATTTTATTGGGGCTAAAGGCCTTGGAGCTAAACTTTTGTTTGATAGACTTCCAAAAGGGACAGATCCATTATCTCCAGAAAATATTCTGATGTTTACAACTGGACCCCTTACGGGTACTCGAGCACAAACATCTGGTCGAGGAACTGTAGTCACTAAATCTCCCCAAACTGGTCTATTTTTGGATTCCCATTTTGGCGGTATCTTTGCTGCTGAAATGAAAAAAGCAGGATGGGATTTCATAATAGTCAATGGGCGATTTGATAACCCAGTTTACATTTCTATAACTAACGATTCTGTTGAATTTAAGGATGCTTCTGAAATTTGGGAGAAAGAATGTCTTGAGACTCACAACTGGCTTCAAAAAACAGAAGGAAGAGTTAAAACTGCTATTATAGGACCTGCCGGTGAGAATCTTGTGAAGTTTTCAGCAATTACCTTTGATGGACATCGACATGCAGGGAGAGGTGGGCCAGGAGCAGTTATGAGTTCAAAGAATCTTAAAGCTATTGCGATTAGTGGCAGTGGTAAGGTACCGATACATGACCCAGAAAAATTCAGTATAACGGCAAGAGCGGTGTTAAAGAAGATCCAGGATAACGATTTCATTCCCATAAGAAGAAAGTATGGAACACCATATTGGGTTAAACCCATAAATGACTGGGGATTCATTCCAACGAGGAATTATCAGGAAGGCTACTTCGAACAAGGTAATACAATCAATGCAGAGACCATGCGGGAGAGAATAGTGGACGGCTCTGGAGCTTGTTGGAATTGCGTCATTGCATGTTGGAATAAATCTTCCATTAAGTCAGGATCTCATAAGGGTGTTTCATTGGTGGGACCTGAATATGAGACCTTGGCACTCATGGGTTCCAATTTGGGCGTGGGTTCTGTCGAGGAGGTGGCATATCTCAATGAAAGGTGCAACGAGCTTGGCATGGACACCATCTCGTTAGGCGGTGTGTTAGGCTTTGCAATTGAAGCATATGAAAAAGGAGTTATTACAAAGGGTGACCTGGGTGGCATTGATGTCGGATGGGGGAAAACTGAAGAGATGGCAAGGCTTATCGATGACATTGCCCACAGAAGAAGCAGTGCTGGAGATGTTCTGGCTGAGGGTGTTCGAATTGCCGCAGAGAAGCTGGGGAAAAACTCTGAAGAGTACGCTGTACATACCAAAGGACTTGAAATACCAGGCTATGATCCTAGAGGTGCCTTTGGCATGGGTCTTGCTTATGCAACGTCAGATAGAGGTGGATGTCACCAGAGGGCATGGACAGTCAGAGCTGAAGTTATGGATCCCGATCTTGATAGATTTTCCTTCAAAAAGAAGGCAAAGCTCGTCAAAGAGGTTCAGGATGAACGGGCAGCATTTTTCTCACTAGTGCTTTGCGATTTTGCCCCCATTTCAGAGAGGGATTGTGTGGATATGTGGAATCTGGCTACTGGATTTGATCACACTGTTGAGAGTTATCTATTGGCTGGGGAGCGCATATGGAATCTTATCCGCTTGTTCAATCTTCGGGAAGGCCTAGATCCAACCGAGGATAAGTTACCTCCTCGGTTCTTTAACGATTCGTTCACAAAGGGACCTGTCAAAGGAATCGTTCTATCTAAAGAGGGATTCCAGCAAAGTCTAAAAGAATACTATTATCTCCGCGGATGGGATGCAAAAGGTATACCAACTGAGAAAAAGCTCAAGGAACTCGACCTGGCAAAGTATGCATAATGAAGGAAGGTGATAGAATATGGTACAATTAAGCAAAGGGGCAAATAGGATATACGGGGAAGCAGCATTTGAGGTGCTTGCAAAAGCCCAGGAGTTAGAAGGGCAGGGCAAAAGCATATTGCACTTCGAGATTGGGGAACCAGATATGGAAACCCCAAAGAATATCGCCCATGCAGGGATTCGGGCAATCCAAAACAGAAAAACACATTATGTTCCTTCAATTGGACTTATGGAACTCAGAAAGGCGGTGCAGAACGAGGTAGAGACGACGAGAGGCTACCGACCGGATTTGGAACAAATCATTATCACTCCAGGTTTGAAACCAGGCATATTCTTCTCGATGCTTGCAGTCGTCAACCCAGGTGATGAGGTTATATATCAGGATCCAGGTTACCCAACATATGGATCTGTCACATCATTCGTTGGAGCTAAAGGTGTATTAGTTCCCCTTTTGGAGGAAAACGAGTTCCGTATGAACCCTGATGATATTAAAGGCAGGATAACCAAGAAAACGAAACTCATAATAGTAAACTCCCCTCAAAATCCAACAGGGTCGGTGATGACAAAATCTGAGATGGAGGTTATTGCAGAACTAGCAGAGGAACATGACATCTATGTGGTGTCAGATGAGATATATTCAAAGATGACGTACGACACAGGCCACTATACTCCAACATCAAGGGACGAAGCCAAGGAAAGAACCGTGCTTTTGGATGGTTTCTCCAAATACTATGCCATGACAGGCTGGCGGTTGGGGTATATGGTGGCGCCAAAAAGGATGGCCGAGAGGCTCCAGGATTTTCTTGTCAGTGCTGTCTCATGTACAGCAGCGTTCACACAATGGGCAGGTGTGGAGGCCTTGACAGGGGATCAGAGTTTTATACCTGATATGATGGCAAGATTCAAAGAGAAGAGAGATAGAATCGTTGAAGGTCTAAATTCTATACCCGGTTTTAAATGCCAGACTCCCAAAGGTGCATTCTATGCTTTTCCAAACATCAAGAAAACTGGTATGAGTTCTCAAGAATGTGCTGGTCATCTACTCTATAAGGCAGGGGTAGCCACCCTTCCAGGCACTGCCTTTGGTCCATATGGCGAAGGATATCTCAGATTTTCCTATGCAACAACTCTTAAAAACATCGATGCAGCCGTAAATAATATACAAGGTTCGTTCGAATAGGATTTTTGAAAAATTGCTTAAATTTTTTGTACAACTCTCTTCTAAAGCACCTCAGTCAAAAATTTAATTAGTAGCAAGAAGTTAAAGTATCTGGTGATAACATGATTATCGCACAACTTAGTATAGCACCAGTTGGAAAAAGCGTTAGTTTGAGTAAATATGTTAAACTAGTTATTGAGACGCTAAAGAAAGAAAATATAAAATTTGAAACAAATGCAATGGCAACTGTCGTTGAAACAGATGATTTGAATAAATTATTTAACGTAGTTCAAAAAGCACATAATGCAGTTCTAACATCTGGAGTTAGGAGAGTAATAACAGAATTAAAAATCGATGATAGAAGAGATAAAAACGTGACAATGGAATCCAAGTTAAGATCTGTTCAATAAATTTTGTTTTTCGAATATTCAAAACAGTTATATGGGACATTTTCATTCCGAGATTCGGGAAGGTATCATTGTGTCCTCAAAAGATTTAGTTGAAATAGTTTTTCATGGACGTGGCGGACAGGGTTCTGTCACAGCAGCAAACCTACTTGTAGCAGCAGCATTAAAAGATGGTAATAAAGGCGTTCAAGCGTTTCCAGTCTTTGGTGCAGAACGACGTGGTGCACCTCTAAGGGCATTTGCTCGGATTTCAGAAGAAGAGATACATCTACGGAGTGAGATATATTTCCCAAAGATCGTTATCATTCTTGATGAGAGTATAATAGAAATAGTTGATGTTCTCAAGGGTTTGAAGAAAGATGGAAAGATACTTATTAACACTACTAAAAAACCAGGGGATTTTAACTTTTCTAAAAAATATAGTGTTGCTACTGTTGATGCAACAGGTATAGCATTAAAATATGATATTCTTGTCGGAGGAATTCCTGTTGTAAATGCACCTATTCTTGGTGCTATACCAAAGATTTTGGATCGTGTGACATTGCCATCAATCCAAGCAGTTATAAAAAACAAATGGAAAGGAGAAGGCGGTGAAATAAACGTGAAAGCTACACAAGATGCATATGATTCGGTGGAGGTGAACTTTTGAAGAAATACAATGTTGTTACGACAATTTCTTATCCTAAAAAAGGTGCGATGGGTAAAACTGGTAGCTGGAGGATTTTCAAACCGATACTTGACAAAGCAAAATGTGTGAAATGTCTGCGATGTTGGATTTATTGCCCTGAAGCTACAATAATTCGAAATAAGGATGACACTGTTAGTATTGATTATGAATATTGTAAGGGCTGTGGCATATGCGCCAATGTATGTAAAGTAAAAGCCATTACTATGGAAAGAGAGGTAAAGAAAAAATGACTTTGATGATTGATACCGGGAATTATATAGCTGCAAAAGCTGCGATCATGGCTAAACCTGACGTTGTTGCAGCTTATCCAATAACCCCTCAGACTACCCTTGTCGAGGGTATCGCCAACTACGTGAAAACTGGTGAATTCAAAGGCGAGTATATCTGTGTAGAGAGCGAGCATTCTGCTATGTGTGCATGTATCGGCGCTAGTGCTGCAGGTGTGAGAACCTTCACAGGTACTTCTTCACATGGTTTGCTGTTGATGCATGAGATGCTTCACTGGGCCGCACTTGCACGTCTTCCAGTTGTCATGTGCAATATTAACCGTGTTGTTGGCCCTGGCTGGAATATTTGGCCTGATGAAAACGATTCCATATCACAGCGTGACACAGGTTGGATTCAGTTTTACTGTAGTAGCAACCAGGAGATTTTTGATACTATTATCCAGGCTTTCAAGTTAGCAGAAAACGAGAAGGTATTGTTACCAGTGATGATCAGTTACAATGCATTTATTTTATCACATACATCTATGCCTGTTGAGATACCAGATCAGAAAGAAATTGATGATTTTCTACGGAAGCGTAAATCGAAGTGGAAACTGGATATTAATAACCCAATAACCTTTGGAAATATCATCCTTCCAGCAGATTATGAAAAAATTAGAAAAGACATGCAGAACTCTTCAGAAAATGCCAAGAAATTAATCCCAGAGATAGCAAAGGAATGGAAAAAGAAATTTGGTAGATACCATGGGGATCTAATTGAGAGATACAAGTGTGAAAATGCAGAGTATATTCTCCTTGCGATGGGTGCTATTGGTGCAGAGAGTAAAGTATCTATTGATAACCTCAGAAAAGAGGGTTTGAAAGTTGGACTTGCACGAGTTCGTACATTCCGACCGTTCCCAAAAGAGGACATATTAAAACTTGGTAAACAGGCAGATCTAATCGTTATCGATCGGAATATTTCAGTAGGATCTGAAGGTGCATTGTTTAGCGAGGTAAAAGCCTCATTATATGATAAATCGGACACGAAGGTTTATGGTTTTATCGCAGGTCTAGGTGGAAAAGATGTTACTTATAATGACATTGAAATAATTTGCAAAAAAGCTATCAAGGGTAAAGTAAAAGATTGTGAATGGTATGGATTAGAGGGGGTGTAAAATTTTGGCGATTAAAGATTTACCAGATACTGAATGTGTTCTCCCTGGTAGCGCTGCGTGTCCAGGTTGCCCTGCGACAATGGGGTTACGTATAGTATTTAAGGCACTAGGTAAAAACACGATCATGGTTGTCCCTGCTTGTTGTACTGCTGTTATTGAGAGTTTGCACCCGCATACGTCGTTTGATATCCCAGTGATGAACATAGCATTTGAAGCTGCTGCCGCTGGTGCTTCTGGTGTAGAAGCAGCATTAAGACAACAAGGGAAGGAGGATACAACAGTTGTTGCTTGGGCTGGCGACGGCGGTACGTATGACATTGGAATTCAGGCGCTTTCTGGTGCTCTAGAACGACAGACTAATTTCATCTACATCTGCTACAACAACCAAATATACTCAAACACAGGTATTCAACGAAGTGGTGCTACACCATATGGCGCATGGACTACAACAACAGTTGGTGGTAAAACCGAGTTTAGAAAAGAGATGGGAGAGATTATCCAGGCGCATCACATACCATATTCTGCTCAGACATGTGTTAGCTACCCTGAAGATCTCTATAATAAGTTAAAAAAAGCTAAGGGCATTAAAGGTCCAAAATATATCGAGATAATGGCACCGTGTCCACCTGGATGGCGTTTCCCAATGGAGAAAACAGTTGAAATGGGTACCATGGCAGTAGAAACAGGTGCTTGGGCTTTGTATGAGGTTGAAAATGATAAAATGACGTTTAATGGTAAAAGTAAGCTTATTCTTGAAAAAAAGATTGAGAGAAAACCTATTGAGGAATGGATTAAATATCAGGGTCGTTTTAGACATCTTTTTAAACCTGAAAAGGATGTTAAAAGGTTAAAGGCTATTGAGGAACATACCGATCAGATGTGGGATCGATATAGAAGATGTTACCTATAATACCTGGAGTGTGAATGTAAATGGAGGCTTTGAGAAATGTTTGCAAAGGAAATGTTGAAACAGAGCCTCCCCCTAGTCATTTTGTGTGGTTTGGGTGCCATAGTTGCTGGCAGTACTCTTGGTGCAATGATAGATCTGTTTAGGAGTATTCCTGGTCTTATTGTTGTTATACCTGCCATTATTGCAATGCGTGGTAATATTAGTACAGCGTTGGGTTCACGTCTGGGTTCGGCTTATCATCTTGGTATTATTGATGCTGATAATTTGTGGAATAAAGATCTTAAAGAAAATATTCTGGGTTCTCTTGTTTTGAGTTTTTTTGTTTCAGTTATTATTGGAGTTTTAGCCTATGTTTCATCGTTAGTTCTTGGTGTTTATCCTGATCCTGTGAAAATTATTGTTATCGTCTTGATTGCAGGGGTAATATCGGCAGTTATTCTTACTTTGATGACTATTGGTATTATTTATCTTGTGTTCAAACGTGGTTATGATCCTGACAATATAACGGGTCCTGCTCTTGCTACTTTTGGAGATATTGTAACGATGCTTTGCATATTTGGCAGTGCGTTTATGGTAGAGGTGGTTCTGTGATTTATAGTTGGAAAAGAATAGTTAAACATGGGCTGCCTTTGCTTACAGTTGCTGTTGTTATTGAGATTTTTGCTGGGCAGATACTTCAAGGAAGACAGGATATGTTAATACTTTTCCCTGTTTTTCTTATTTCCATCCCTGTTATAAATAGTATCGGGGGTAATATTGGTAGTGTTCTTGGTGCACGCTTGGCTTCTGGTCTTCATGTTGGGTATATTACTATTAGCTTGAAAGATAAAGAAATGCATGAGAACTTGTTTTACTCGTTATTAATTGGTTTTATTACTTATATCATCCTTGCGATAGTTATTTATTACCTGGCATTATTAGGTGGCTTAAGAATGGGTATCGGCTTGATAGAATTTGTAGCTATACTGGTGTCAACAGGGTTCCTTCTTATTTGCGTGGTTGCATTGATGAGTGTTCTTACTGCTTTTCTTTCTTTTAAAAGGGGTTTAGATCCTGATGATGTAGTTGCACCAGTCGTTACAACTGTTGGTGATACCCTAGGAATCATATTTTTATTTTTGTTAATTGGAGTAGTTGGAATATGAAAAAAAGAAAAAGAAAGAGTATTTTTGGAAAATTACAAAGAACACCAAAGTGGAAAAAAGAGGAATTTACTGAAATTGAATATGAACCTACAACAGTAAAAGAACTCTTAACAGAAATGAAGGATATCTCTGAGCTTATTATTGATTTGGCGTATTCTGCTGTTCTTTTTGATAACGATGAAATAGCCGAGGAAGTAAAATATCTAGAGGTTCGAATGGATAAGTTAAACTATGATATTAGAATGATTTCTATGATGGCCGCTCGAACTAAGGAAGATGCAGAGCAGCTGGCAGGCATACTTCAAATTGCAGAAGCGGCTGAAAGCATTTCAAATGCTGCAGGAGACATTGCAAGTCTTTTGACGCTAAAAGAAAGCACAAGACCAATTCTGCCTAAGTTGTTAAGCAAAGCAGATGAGAAGATATTCAGAATCGAAGTGTTAGCAAAATCAAGGGCATGTAATCAAAAAATAGGGGATATTAAAGTCGAATCTGAGACAGGGATGAGAATAATAGCAATACGTCGGGGAAAATACTGGATATATAACCCTCAATCCGATACAAGTATTAAAGCCGAAGACTGGTTGA
Source organism: Thermoplasmatota archaeon (assembly GCA_030619765.1). Lineage (GTDB taxonomy): Archaea > Thermoplasmatota > E2 > DHVEG-1 > DHVEG-1 > JAGLML01. The sequence goes on along the minus strand of JAUXAU010000034.1, from coordinate 7,453 downwards.
TTATAAGAGGTACAGATGCTGGTTATGAAGATCTCCGTAAATTTTTAAAAGGACAGTTGAAGGTGTTGGAATGAAAGAGAAAACAGCAGAAGATATTGTTCTAGAGATAAAAGATAAATCGGAATTGATGGTAGATCTTGCCTATTCTTCAGTACTATACGATAATAAAACAATTGCGGAAGAAGTATATGATTTAGAGAATTTAGTTGATAATCTTTACAGGACCCTTCAAAAAAAATCTTTAGAAGATGTTAAAAATGGAGAATACAGTATAGATGATGCTCTCATACTTTTGAGAATTGCACATGCTGGAGAGCAGATAGCTGACGCTGCACAGGAGATAGCCGACGTAGAACTCCGGGATGTAGAATCACACCCTATACTCAAAATGAGCATTCGTGAATCTGATGTTGTATTTACTCGAGTGAAAGTCGAACCTCAATCAGTATTGTGTGGTAAAACGCTGGGGCAACTCAAACTCGCTAGTGAAACAGGAATGATGGTAATAGCGATGCGACATAAGGATAAGTGGATATACGGTCCAAATAAAAACACAAAAGTTGATCCACATGATATCCTATTTGCAAAAGGACCTGAGGATGGAGAAAAACATCTTGTAGATCTTGCAAAAGGTAAATCAAACAAGATATAATTTTAAAACAAATTTTTTATTCTTTTAAAACCTGGGCCCCATATCTATCTACGGTGCAGACATATGTTTTTCCAAATGCCGAGAGTGTTTCACGTAGCATGTTTGTATCGCCTATGGCAAACACAGAATTGCCTAACATACACATACTTGCCATGCCATGACGATTTGCAGATTTAATGGCTTTAAGGACCTTTTTATCTGCAAGACCTGTTTTCATTGTAAACATCTGTGATAATGAAAAAAAGTTTCTTATAGATGGATTTTCAAGTATCTTTTTGATGCAATATCTTCCGTAAGAAGAGATTTCATTTATTTTTGCAGAGTCAGATAGTATTTTTTTTGTGTCCATCTTTTCCCCTACGACACATAAAACCACTTCATACTTTCCAGGGATGTGCTCTATCATGCCCCAAGGAGGAAGTCCTGCCTCTCTTCTGATTTCAATGCCGCCGAAGCTACTTGCTATAACATCCCCAAGGCCAGTACTCAATTGTACCTCTGCATAATGAGACGTTTTAATTGCATGTTCTTTTGGGATTTTTAGCAACCTTGCAAGTGCTGTTGTTGCACTCAGGGCACCTGCACTACTCATACCAAATCCTTGGCCTACTGGAAGGTCTAGTTTGGTGTTTACTGTGACATTTAGTGGAGTATCTTCAATTAAACGTTTAATAGCCAATTTTGTAACGGGAGCTCTTGATATTTTGTTGTTTATATATATGTCAATGTTCTGTTTTACAGAACTTTCAACAGTTATATCACTAAAGGCTCCGAGAGATACATTAATGCCAGAACCACGAGAGCCTGATCTGTCGGCATCATGTCCTCTATATATTGGTTCAAAAAAACCTGATATGTGCCCTGGAGCAAAGGATATAGCTTTCATGTTAATCGCGTTTTTATAGCATCTAGAATATAGTTTGTTGTATTTGATTATATCTTTTTGATGTTTTTCTATCTTTTCAAAAGTCATTATCTCTGATATTACACAAAACTTTTGGCTGTGTCCAACATAATGGAGAGTTAATAGTTTTTAACAGCATCATAGAAGATTGGAACGAAGTAATTGAGAAAAGTTTGAAGAAAATTTCTTCATTCTTCAGGCATATAATGCATTTTGTGAACTTTTACAGCATAAATATATCTATAATTTTTTACGACGTTGGGAAATTTGGCAATGATATCTTCCATAATTTCATGTAATTTATTTAAGCTTTCTAAATGGAACTCTAATTCCAAATCAGAGACACCTGCCGATTCATCTATTATTATTAAATGTGGATTGGATTTTATATAATTGATAATCTGTTCTTTTTTTTCATACTCTTTAAGATCAATATCTAGTTTGAACCATTGATAACCTAATTTTGAAAAATCATAATTAACTCTAAACCCTTGAATTACACCCAATCTCATTAATTTTTTTATTCTATAGTTTATCACTGTAACAGTTGAATTAAGGTTTTTAGCAATCTCTGTTACTGGCATTCGTGCATTCTCAGCCATTAATTTTAATATTTGAAAATCTAAATCATCGGTTTTTACTTTCTTTCCCCCTCCTGTAATTTCAAACTTTGTTCTATCAGATTCGACATAGTCTTCTAATAAATACGAATATCTATAAAGATACAACATAACATAGAGAGAAAAAACTTGTTCTTGAAAATAATATCGAAATTTCTTTAGAGTTTTTTTCCAGAAGGAATAAAAGTCGTTAAGGTCTTTTACCCACATAATCACTGCTAAATCAAATCTTCCTTCAAATGTGCCTAGCCACCAGGTATGTTTATTTTTTTTAAAATAATCAACTATTTCTTTTTCGATTTCAGGGGTTGTATATTGATAAGTCAAGTAGAATCTCAAACTGGTGTAACCTAATTTAAAAGCGTCAATAACTGTATAAAAACTTTTTATTATACCTTTTTCTTTGAGTTTGTTTATTCTATAAGCCACTACAGTTTTAGGTAATCCGACTTTCTTTCCAATTGTTGATAATGGTTGTCTTGAATCTATATCTAACTGATATAATATTTTTCTATCTTTCAAATCAATTTTTACCATAATATTGTACATAGCAATCATTAATTAAAAATATTTACTATTTTGTACAATTTTTTGATAAAAGTCCTTATATATATCGACATACAATTATACAAATAACAAGGAGTTTGTAAGAATTTAAGAATATTTATATATACATTAACTTACAATTATATAAACAAGATTGGGAGTAAAAATATGAAGAAACTGTTGCCATTATTGTTAGCAGGAATTTTAACCCTTAATGGACTTGGGGCTATTGCCTTACCTGAAACAGAGGAGAATAATCTAATCGAAAAAACAGAACCAATCTCATCCTCAACATCGCACATAAAAATCGATGATCAATATGTAACTGTGAGTCTACAATTTTTAGAGCCAGATGTTATCGAAAGAGAAACATACGTAGAATTAAATATTGAAGGTGCAAACGCACGTTTATGTCATGCAGGCAAACCAATACTGCCAGTTTATACTAAAACGATGAGTTTTCCATTTGGGACAAAAATTGTTAATATTGAATATGAAACTCAGGAAGTTAAAAGCATGGTTTTATCAGAAAAGATTGTACCTGCCCCTCCGCCAGTTATACGAGGCATGGAAAAAAACGTCTTAGAGTACAAGAAGGATGAAACCATCTACAACTCTAATGAATTATATCCTGAGAACTGGTTTAGCTATTTTACAGGTGGAGGGCTTGATGAAAACAACGAACATAAAACTTTCTGCACCATAAGAGTTTATCCAGTACGGTATAGCCCGGGGACAAATATTATACAATATGTTGAAGATCTTGATCTAACAATAACCTATATGGAACCTAAGACAAGTCCATTCCCAGCAACTAGTGTATATGACTTGGTGATTATTACTCCATCAACGTTTTCTGATGATTTGCAAAAACTGGTCGATCATAAGAATAATCATGATGTCCCTACCACACTCAAAACAACTGAAGCTATATATAATGAGTACGGTGGTGTAGACAAACCTGAGCAGATCAAATATTTCATCAAGGATGCCAAGGAAACCTGGAACATCACCTATGTGCTTTTGGTTGGTGGTTTGAAATCACTTTTATGGGGAAGTCCAAGAGATGATGAGAATCAGGGTACCAAAGACTGGCATCTACCGGTAAGATATTCTAATCTTATCGAAAACGAAGAAATCTATGACCCAGGATTCATCAGTGATTTATACTACGCAGATATATATGATGGTGAGGGTAATTTTTCAAGTTGGGATTCCAATGAAGATGGTATCTTTGCCAAGTGGTTGGGGCTTGGTGGTGATAGAGATATCATAAATTTTTATCCAGATGTCTATGTTGGACGGTTGGCTTGCAGAAACAAGTTCGAAGTCAAAATAATAGTGAATAAAATAATTAAATACGAAAGTACGCCTGCTGATCCATCCTGGTATAATAAAATGGTTGTTGTTGGTGGTGATGCCTTTAATGATACTGGAACCGATTATATTGAAGGCGAATTAATATGTGATAAAGGCTTATCATATATGCTTGATTTTGAACCTGTAAAACTCTATGGATCTAACCGATATATTAACCCCGATTATACGCCTTTAACAACAAACATTAAACGGGAGATAAATGCTGGCTGTGGCCATCTTTTTTTTGATGGGCATGCTCATCCTGGAAATTGGAACACTGGTTGGCCAGGCGAATTTGATCATTTGATTTTGGGAGGAGGGATAAGTATTTACGACTTCCCTATGCTTAGAAATGGTGGAAAACTTCCTGTATGTGTTATTGGTGGTTGTCATAACAGCCAGTTTAACGTATCATTTTTTGCCACTTTGTTAAAAAAACCATTTATGTGGACACATGGTATACCAGTTCCCGAATGTTGGAGTTGGCATCTTACCCGTAAGATTGGCGGCGGCTCTATAGCGACCATAGGAAACACTGGCCTTGGTTATGAAGCAGGATGGGAATATGGTGATAGAGATGGTGATGGTGTGAATGAACCAGATTGTGTTGAAGCATATGGTGGATACCTTGAGAGATGTTTTTACGATACATTTAATAAAAGTGCAGGCATTCTTGGAGAAGTATGGGGCGGCGCAATAAACAAATATCTCGACACATATCCAGGTATGGATTTTCAGTGGGACGCTAAAGTTGTTGAAGAATGGGTGCTACTTGGAGACCCAAGTCTGAAAATAGGAGGATATCCTAGATAATTGCTGTTGGGTTATCTGAGATATCAAAATTCACTGCATATGTAAAAATTTATTAACTATATAATATATTACCATTCCTATAGGAAAAGTATGAAACAGAAAACCTATAAAAAAATGTTGGTTTTTACAATAGTACTTTTGTTTTTTGGAGTAACGGTAGTTCCAACAATTAATGCAGAAAATAAAAAAATTGAACAAACTTCGAAGGATATATATCAAACTCAAATTTTTAATAAAGATCCTACCTACGAACTCCTTATAATAACCCCCACAAAATTTAAAAAAGAGCTAATGCCGCTTGTAGCTCATAAAGAGAAAATCGGTGTTTCTACAAATCTTATTACTTTATCCAAGATATATGAGGAAATGTATTGGCAAGGTAGAGATGACGCAGAGAAAATCAAATATTTTATAAAAACATCTATTGAAGAATGGGGAATAGAATATGTTCTTTTGGTTGGCGGTAAAAAAGGGCAATTCCCATCGTGGTATCTTCCAGTTAGATATGTAAACATGGAAAATATATTGGAATCTCATTACATTAGTGATCTCTATTATGCAGACATCTATGATGCAGAAGGTAACTTTTCAAGTTGGGATTCTGATGGAGACGGTCTGTACGGGGAGTGGTGTTATGGAAAGGAACCCGAAGACAAAGACATAGATCTGAATCCGGACGTTGCAGTTGGACGACTTCCTTGTAGAAATAAAATAGAAGTAAAAATAATGGTTGACAAGATCATCAATTATGAAACCAATACCTATGGTCAAACATGGTTTTATGACATGCTTGTGTTTGCTGGGGATACTATGCCAGAATATACGAATCAATATTTGGTTGGATATAGGAGTAAAAGCTCAATAAATGCATATGAAGGAGAATACTTTGGTGATCTTGCAATAGATAATATGAAAGGTTTCAATTCATATAGATTCTACACTTCAGATGGAACGTTTAGGAGGCAATCTGATGTTATAAAAGCATTCAGTAAAGGCAGTGGATTTGCATATTTTGTAGGACATGGAAGCCCTCAAATGTGGGGCACTTATACGCCATATGGGGAGAGACTTATTATTGGTCTAACGGTATGGAGTATACACAGGCTAAGAAACAGACATATGCTACCAATTGTTGTCCTCAGTGGATGTCATTGCCTCCAGTTCGATGTATCAATTTTTAAAATGTTCAATAAAACTACCCGAAAGCTTATGCAGGGAACTCTCGAGTGTTTGGGCTGGAGATTAACACGGAAAATTGATGGTGGATCTATTGCAACCATTGGACAAACCGGTCTTGGAGCTATAAGAGAAGATAAAGAATCCAGAATGGGCGGAGTTAATGAACTTGAAGTAGAGTTTTTTAAGCAATATGGACAGAACAATATTAATATTCTTGGAGATACTTGGACTGCAGCAATAAAATGGTATGTTAATACATACCCAGTGAATTGGAATACGCAGGTAGAAAGTGACTCATGGCCTGCAGCTAGTGACTCATGGATCGATGCCCAGGTTGTAGAGTCATGGATCCTCTTTGGTGATCCAAGCCTGAAGATAGGCGGATACGAATAAAACTTTCCAATATTTTAAGAAAAAACAGGTTTATAATACTAATTTGCCAACATATTTTACAATGGGAGTAGATGCCGGAACATTTTATCCCATGAACTATTTGCATTATCTGTTATTATAAGTTTGGACTATGCGCTATTAAATAAATATTTTATAAATACGTATCTTGATAAACTTATCCACAATATTATACATAACAGCTTTTGTTTGAAGATGTTTTACAATTTTGTACAAAATCCTGATGACAAACTTTATCTAGTATATTATCCTATACTTATAATATAATTTATAATACAATGGAGAGGAAAAATATGAAAAAAATTTTGCCAATACTGGCAGTAGTAGTATTAATCTTAAGTGGACTTGGAGCTGTTGCTGTAACTGAAGCTGATGAAAAACTAGTAAACGAAGAATCTGTGCTGCTCTCAGCACCGATTTTTAAAGAGACAGATAGTTATTTAACTGTAGACTTTAAGGAAGCAACATCAATGCTTTTTGATACTGGAAAACCTATGTTGCCAGTTGTAACAAAGGTTTATACATTTCCATTAGGAACAAAGATTGATGATGTAGCCGTGACTTTTTCTGAAATAAACAAACAAGTTTTATCAAAAAAGATCATGCCTTCACCAGAACCAGTTCCTTTGTTAGCCAGCGAAATGGAATCCAAAAAACTTTCAAAAGATATAATAGATGAAAAAGTCTATTCTAGTAGTGAACTCTATCCAGAAGAAAGGTATGTTGTTAGAACAGGTGTTGGTTTAAAAGATAATGATCATGTTATCTACCTGACTGTACGATGCTATCCAGTTCAATATGCACCAGTAGAAAACACCGTATATGTTGCAAACAGTATTGACATCGACGTCACATATCAACCACCCAAAAACCCTGTGATATTTCCTGATATCTATGATATGGTCATAATAACCCCTGAAAAGTTTGAAACACAACTTCAAGCATTGGTAGATCATAAAAATGCTATGG
>JAUXAU010000098.1 GCA_030619765.1 Thermoplasmatota archaeon | reverse complement strand
CCTATATTCCACATTTGTATCCCTCCTATGGTGCTACCATAGGGGGCGATACTATGTTTATTTTTCAGTTTCTTTTTTATGCTACGACGTTTGTGGAAAATAGTTATGCTTTTAAATGATGAAAGCTAATCTGTGGGTCCCCAAATAGTGAACTTATATCATCTCTAATATGACTATAATCCGATTGTAATCTGCCGCCAAGAATCCACATGGCAGTATATACGATTGGACTAATCATTCCACAAATTGCAAAAACCTGAAATGTATTCATATTTTCACCTCTTTTTTAATCGCAAATATATATTCGAAACAAACACAATTATAACTAACACAATAAACACATACATTATAACCTTTACAGAGTATGCCCACATCGGGATTCGAGCGTGTAAATGACGTCACATTTTGATGTTTTATATCTGTAAAACTATGGTGGTTTTTGAAATGTTTCGAATCGAAATTCAAAAGATACTGGATCGCCGTCTGCCGGACATTAACTTAAAGTTCAGTTTATTCCCAAAATCTGGAAAAAAAATTAGTAAGAGATTTGAATACAATATTACTGACATGTCAATAGTTCAATGTTAATAATAATAGGTTCTAAAAGAAGATAAAAGAAAAATGACTACTGTTCTTTAATTATCCACCAATCAGGTTTTTTAACATGAACTGATAAATTGTTTTTATCTGCAAACTCGAATACGGCTCGTCGTATATTTTCTCCAAGTGAATTTCCTTCGATATCGTGTCCTCCAATAAGGCCGCCTGCTTTAACTTTTGGATAATATAACTCTATGTCTTTTTTCACATATTCATACGCATGATTGCCATCTATGTAAACCATATCGAGATTATTAGGAATAAAATCAACTGCATCTTCAGAGGTCATTTGCAATGGAACAACACGATTATAATATCTGTTTAGCACTTTTAATGCTAGTTTAAAAGATGAAGGGAGAAACGTTAAAACATTTTTTTCTTTTGTATAATCTTGGTATTTTTGATAAGGGTCTATGAGGAACATTTTTTCTACATTAAGTGTTTTAAACATCCTGCGAGCGTTTGTTCCAAATAAAACACCGATTTCAGCAATTCGAAGAGGATGTTGGTAGTTTTTAGAAGCATATTGAATCATAGGTCGATAGGTATCATATTTCACAAAATCATATGCTTTATATGCAAGTATTCCACTAAGTCCCAACCCAGCAACCAGTAGCCAATTCATAACAGCATATCGACAAATAAGTAAAATAACTTTCTAGGTTTACAGTAGTTCCGAATGTAATATTCTACGAGGGAACAAATGAATCATAAGGAGAAAATCCACTACAGAATATTTTAATATATTGAGATATTTTACCATTAACAGTGGAAGGGACGAGATTTGAACATGTTTTTACAGTATTTGTTTGTTTTTTTCCGAACATTTTCAGATAGTATATAAATAAAAGGTGATATGCGGGGGGATCTAAGGTTAATAAAAATGAATGATGGAGCAAAACAATTTATGGCTATGATGATCGTTGTTTCAACTATTGTTGTAGTTGTAAAGATACTTACAGAAAGAGTGGTTTTTTAAAGAAAGAGAGGTTATGAAATTGTTAGAAAGGGGAAGAATAACATGGTGAAAGAAAAAGAACATACGAATGTTGGAATTGCGTCTATTATCTTTGGAATATTAGGTCTAATTCTCTATTTCATAGGTTTGTTTTTCTATTCATTCGTAGATAATAGGCTTTATGGAATGATTAGTGGAATTATTCTAAGTATAGTAGCAATAATTCTTGGGTATTTAGCAAAGAAACAAGGAGATAATTACGGAACCTATGGAATATACCTAGGTGTACTAGTAATAATTGTTGCATTAATTACTGTTTTACTAACTACACCAACAAGTGTTGAAACGGGCTATTATTAACGCTGACTATCAACATCATAATCAGCAAGTAATAATGTTACAAATGATGGTTTAGTGATATCTGTTAAATCATCCTTACATCCATCAGACAAGACGAGATTTGAACTTTTTTACCATTAAAAAGGAGTTGGGGACTGTTTTGTAAAAAAACTTATTTTTCTCCTGTAAAAAACATTAAAAAAGTGCAGGGGACGAGATTTGAACTCCTTTTTAATGGCAAAAAATATAGGTTTTCTTCTATAGAAGTCCGCATCGGGAATACGTGCTGGAGGTTAATAGCCCAGTCTATGTTCAAATTACGCTAATTACTACATTTCCTTTTTTGTGTCCTTTGTCAACATATCTGTGAGCCTCGACAATTTTTTCCAACGGATAGCTCCTATCTATGACCGGTTTTAACTTCCCAGCCTCAACAAGCTCTTTGAGGAAAATTAAATCTTCAGGCATAATTTTTGCTAGGCCATTATTGTTAAGAAAAATTCCATTATTCTTTAGCAAGTCTTTACAACGTGAACGTGAAGTCTTCATTACTGCATCATAAATAACATCATAGGTCTCACCACTTTTAGTAAAATCCTCTTTGGTGTAATCAATTACTGAATCTGCTCCCAGTGATTTCACCAGTTCCAAATTCGTGGTACTGCATACCCCAGTAACCTCTGCCCCATAGTACTTTGCTAGCTGTATTGCATATGTTCCTAAACTTCCAGAAGCTCCATTTATAAGGACTTTTTGCCCACTCTTCATATTTGCTTTTTGAATATTCTTTAGCGCTGTAAGTCCTCCAGCAGGAACAGCTGCTGCTTCATCATAGCTCAAATTGGCTGGTTTTATTGCCACCAACCCCTTTTTTTCTGCTGTTCCTTCTTTAGGTTTTTCAGGTAGACATCTGTACTCAGCATAAGCACCAAAACCAAAACCAGTTAATGCAAAAACCTTGTCTCCTTTCATAAATTGTGTTACATCTTTTCCTATTGATTCAATTTCCCCGGCTAACTCCATCCCTAATATTGGTACTTTTTTTGGCCTTAAAAGACCAAACATGAGTCTTACTAAAAATGGGTCAGACCTTCGTACTCTACCGTCCCCTACATGTGCTGTTGTTGCATGAATCTTTATAAGCACTTCATTATCTTTAGGAACAGGTTTTTCTACCTCTTTGAGCTGAAGAACTTCCGGTGGTCCGTATTTTTCATATACAATTGCTTTCATTTGGGTATCCTTCCCTATTTTAGATGTGCTCATTTAAACTTAGTTTGTATCTTTTTTGGCAGATTTGGAAGCGATTGCAGATGGGTTGAATCCTTTAACTATAAGCCATACCGCTAGAACCATTTCCTGCACGGCTATTGGAGCAGCCAAAAAGGTCGAGATCGTCAGGTCGAACATACCTAACAAGCCTTCTGCTAACAACAATGTGGCTCCAATAAAACCCCAGACTGATAACCATCGAGGAATGAATTTTGAATGATACAATAAATAATTAAATATCAGAGCACTTATGGCAAAAACGATCATAGGCCCAATCCACCAAGCCAAATCACGTGCTCCTAGTAATAAAGTGCCAAAAGCTTGAAAATATGTAGCATCTGGGGCTCCTGCTATTACAAATTCCTGACTTAATGTTATTAGTAATAGTCCGCTGATTGCACCAACAACAGCGATAACGCCCTCAAAAATCCTGGCACCAACGTATCCAAGAGCTAAACCTTCATTTTGCTTTTTTAAGATTGGAAACATCAAAACTGTAATGGCAACAGCTGAAGCGGCCCAAGTTAACTCAAGGAGCACTCCTAATATCACTTGGTTTTCATTTTCAGAAACATTAACAAGATCATCTGGAGAATCTATAATAGACTCTACAAGTAAACCACCTATCACAGACGTAACCGTCGCGGCTATAAATAATACTCCCACAATTATTGCGGTCTTTCTATATAAATCCATTTTTTTACCTCCTCTTTTTTTACAATATTTTCATATTTCGAATTAACCCCATCTTATAAAACGATTACTATTTTTTATAATTAACAAGTAATCATATAGATTTAAGCCGTTTTATTAAGCATTTCACTTATTGCTATGGGAATTATATCTAAAAACGCAAGATATGATTTATTACGTAAGAAAAGGAAATAACTGCATTGTAATCAATCATCCTGACATCCATCAGACAAGACGAGATTTGAACTCGGTTTTACCGGTAAAAAATAAGGATCTCTCCCGTAAGTCAATTTTTAATTGAAAAACATGTTATTTTATATGAGAAAAGTACTCCCGTCGAGCATATGCGTTAAAAGCTAAATGCTCCACAATTATGTATTATTCTGAAAAGATTAATGAGGATTTGAAAAGGATATATGATAGTATATTGTCATCAATGGAGAATAAAAGAGATACATTTAGGTTTTTTTTAAGTTTTTGAAATAGTTATATAGAACTTACTCCACCAAATTGTTGTAAGTGGAGTAACTATGAAAAATGTTACAATTAATGATAATATTCCACCTATGATTGGAATTAATCCAATAAGCCCAAATAAAAAACCTATAACTAGTACTATAAGCCATATTAGAAATACACTTAATTTATTATGCCAAAAAACTCTAAAAGCTTTTTTAACACCTTCAATTGCTGATAAATCATCTATGACGACAGCATAACTCACAAGAGCAAATATTATTGACATTATAACCATATATGGGATCATAATGAGAAAACCAATTATCAATGGAAAATATGCATTAAAATTTTGACTTGAAAACTCAAATCCTGAACTACCAATTTCTGATGATACACTTAGAATTCCTGGAATTAAAACGAGAACACCTATTAGGAATATTAATCCAACTATAATGCTTGCAAAGAAATAATTTAGATATTTTTTCTTTCCGTAATCCATCATATGCGATAGATTTGTTTTTCCAGTTAATAAAGCCTCTTTTGCCATCCCAATTGCACCTGAATAAAAGAAGGAATAGATTAGTCCTACTATTATTGCAATTATAACAAATACTGCAATAATGCTAATGAGATTTGATGTGATAATTGAATATAGTTGAGAAAAAAATTCAGAGGAAGATATTGATAATGGATTTGAGAAAGCCGTTTCTATCAATGGCCAAAACAAAGATAAGAACGTTATCGCCATTATAATTCCTGCCATTATAGCAGAAAGTAATCCTCCAAGAATAAATGGGATACAAAGTATTAAATTATTCTTCCAAGTTTTATAACCATCTTTTATTATTTCTCCAAATTCAAAATTTGACATGTCATATAGGATATATCAAAATTATAAAAAACTTCTGGGTGTATAAGGTTATTAATTTTGAAAAGAAGCTGATCCTATGCATTATAATATCCTAATCAGACGAGATTTGAACTCACTTTTGCCGATAAAATGACTGTCCGCATTTGGATGCATACGTTAAATGGTACCATTTTATAGTTGTTTACTCCTGTTGAGTGAACGCCCGCATCGGGATTCGAACCCGAGTAGGAGCCTCCGCAGGGCTCCAGGATATCCAAGCTACCTCATGCGGGCCTATTTAATTACATCAACCATTGCTACTTTTTCAAGTATGAGATTTCTATGTTTATTCTTTGGGACTGTCATTAACTCTTGCTGTGTAATGCCAAATTTTCTTAGAGTATCGATATCGCCTTCAAGTACCTTGTCATCTCTTGTTAAATTTAAGACTTCCAGAATCTTTCCAACAATAGTATCAGACACCTTTCCATTTTCCTGAACTTCATCAACGAAAACTAACGCAATATTTACGTTCCCTTTTTTTATCCCAACTTTCTGAATCGCTCTTTGTATTTGTCGCTCCCCAGAAGCATACAATAGGATTTCCATGGCCAATGAATTAGTAGAATTTTTCTTTTGTCCAAATGCCCTTACGGCATGTTGTGATGCAGAAATCAGATGATTTTTACCATAGACAATATCAGCATCTATTACTTGTATTACAATTTTATATTTCTTTGATAAACTAAGAATTTGTTTGAAAAAAAGATCCATATCTTGAATGCGTCCTTTGGCACCAATTACTTCAATCATCTCTTAAAATTCACCCAGCTCCCTTATTCCTCTTTTTTCATTTTCTCCGATTTGATTTTTTATACTAGTCGCCACAGCCTTACCTATTGTTTTGATTTTTGCTATTCTTTCAATAGGGACACCTCGTAAATCATTAACTGTTTTAAAACCTTCATTATACAATGCTCGTGCTCGAATTCTACCAATCTCCTTTAATGAAATAAGATTAAGTAATTCATGTTTACATCCATTGTGCACTCGTAAGATAATATCGTTAATTTCAGATACGCATGAAAAGTTATACATGCGAGCAAACTCCCTTGTTGCATGTAAAAGCCATTCTGCAATTTCTATGATATTATGAACATCACCTGGCCAAATATTATATTTTGAAACCATCTTGTCATAAGGTGTTTCTTCAATCCAGTCTTCGATCAAAAAGGCCGTTTTAAGGTCGCTTAAAAACCATTCATATTCCTGACTGGAACTACTGGGCAAATCAGATAAAAGCGCATTTCTAGAGAGTTCTGCTTTTTCTTCAACCCACGCATCTGTACCTCTCAAATACAATGATCGGATGTCTGGAGTAGAACATATCGCGTGAAGAAAGGAAATAGACGTTACTTCTTTGCTACAAGATTTCTCTAAAGATTTTTTCAATTGAATGGCCGATAATGGATCTATATAAAGTGATGAGGTTCTGGCACCAAATAGAGTAGAAATATAACTATTGTCAATTTGTTTAATAAACTCATTTTCAACCAAAAATTCAAGGGCAGTATCAATTTCTCCCTCTATAGCATACGTGTCTGACTGATACGCATAGAATGTACTATTGATAAACCTGTAAATGCTTTCCTCATCATTTACAAAATTTGTAGCTATTACAGAAAGCAAGTGCGTTCTCAATGCCGATTGACTGCCGAGTTTTGAATAAATGGGCTCTGTATCTGCCAGCACATAATTATAAAATATTTGATCTAGTTGGTTACTATTTTTTGCAATAGTAATGGCTTCTCCTTCCTTGTCGTATCTTGGACGACCAGCTCTTCCTGCTTGCTGTTTATACTCAAGAATTGGTATTGGGGTCATACCAAAATTTGCATCATATCTCCACAAATCTCTTATAATCACTCTTCTTGCAGGAATATTCACACCAGCTGCAAGAGTGGGCGTTGCCACAATACATTTTATTAAGCGGTCTTTAAACCCTTGCTCGACTGCTCTTTTTTGAGTGCTGCTAAGCCCCGCATTGTGAAATGCAACTCCTTTTTCCACGCATGATAAAAGCGTCTGCGCGATTGACATCTTCTCCACTTGTTCGCGTTTAATTAAAGATAAAATTTTTGTTAGACCTTTTTTTTCATTATCAGAAAGTGTATCTTTAACTGCACCAGACAATTTATTTGCCAGGGAAACAGTTGATTTCCTGTTATTAACAAAAATAAGAGTTTGTCCACCATTTATAATAGATTCTTCAACCAGCAATTCTAGCGATTTTTTTGTGCTCCAATCTTTTTTTTCAATTGAACCATCGTCAAATTTTATTTGATTTTTAAAAAACACTCCTTCCTTTAATTTTACCGGTCTCCAATCCGACGTTATGAGTTTTCCTTCTAACCAATCTGCTAACTCACCTGCATTTTTTATGGTTGCAGAGAGAGCAATGATTTGTGTGTTAGGAGTAAGTGCTTTAAATCGAGAAATAATCACTTCAAGTGTTGGTCCCCGGGAAGGATCATGAATAAGATGGATTTCATCAATTACTAATACCTTTATTTTGTCAAGCCAAGTTATGCCATGTCTCAAAAGAGAATCCGCTTTTTCTGAAGTGCAAACAATGATATCATACCTGGAGATACGAGGATCTGATTCATCTAGATCACCAGTTGAAATGCCTACTTTAAAACCAAGTCTTTCAAACTCTTTTAGGTCCTCATATTTTTCTCTAGCAAGTGCTCTTAAAGGAACTACATATAATGCTTTACCTCCCTCCTTTTTTAATCTATGAATGATTGCTAGATATGCAATAAGACTTTTACCTGCTGCTGTTGGAACGGAAAGAACTATATTTTCTCCATCTAACGCATAAGGAATTGCCTCTGCTTGAGGAGGGTAAAACTTTGTTATCCCTTGTTCCTTAAGAATTTCTATGATGTCACTATCCAGGTTAGCTTCATTCAATTTCATTGCCTATTATCAATAGGGAAAGAGGTTATAAAACAAAGCATTATTCATAGTTCAAGTAAATTGGTGAAAACCATGGGTCGAAGACAAACAATGATGGAAAAATACAAACAACAAATGAAAGCATATCGAAAAAAAAGAGGGAAAATTGATAGCACTCCTTTTTTACCATCTAATGGCATTGTATATGTAATGAATTCTCTTAATCCAGATAAAAAAATAAAGGCCGAGGTCTTAAAAACACGTATAAAAAATCATAGAGAAGTAATTGAAAATTTAGCCTGTCCAGAGTGTAGTAATGCAATGTCCTGGGATTCAAAATGGGAAGCGTTTACATGCGAAAAACATGGAAAAAAATCTATATATGAAATAGTTCCGGCCAAATAGAACTATAGCCAACATATTAATTTTTTTTGGATTTTTACTTTTTAAAATGATGGTTTCGATTCAATGACCCCATTTTAAAAAATGAGGTCTCTAAACATTGAATCGAGTGAACTCTCGGAGTTCAACTATTGGTGAATGTGATAGTAAAAGAATATCACAAGAGAGAAACATAAACTTTTA
>JAUXAU010000085.1 GCA_030619765.1 Thermoplasmatota archaeon | reverse complement strand
CCTATATTCCACATTTGTATCCCTCCTATGGTGCTACCATAGGGGGCGATACTATGTTTATTTTTCAGTTTCTTTTTTATGCTACGACGTTTGTGGAAAATAGTTATGCTTTTAAATGATGAAAGCTAATCTGTGGGTCCCTGATTTTTATATGTTATTATCGTAAACTTGATTAAAAAGGATGCTCTTATCCACTATGATTTATAATGTATCTTGTTACAAAATGGTTCGGCACATTTCTTTGTGATGAGAAGGGAGTAAAAAAAGAAATTCTTTTTCCAAAAAATGAAAAAGAAATAGTAAAAAGATTAAGAAGAATGGAAAAAAATAACATACTGTCTGAAGAAAGGAAAATTGCAAAAGATGTTAAAGTAATTGTAAATGAAAAGCGATTGCAAAAAATTGGGGAATATACTGATTTGGATCCATTTTTTAAAGAAATAAATATTGAACCCAAGGACTATGGTTTTTCTCAAGATTTATTCCATAAAATTTCAATAGCATTGGCTCAAAATAAGGTTGAGGAACGATTGAAGTCAGAAGATTTACAAATAATTCAAATGGTAAATGCACTTGACGATCTTATACAGACATCTAATTTGCTTTCTGAACGTCTAAATTGTTGGTCGATTATTCCGACACCGGAAGAGAAAATTAAGCCTCTTGAAAATACATTGTTTACAGTGGATAAGGAAATAAAAAGATTGGAAAAACAAATAGACATTGATATGAACAAAATTGCTCCCAATACAAGCAAAATAGTTGGATCTTTGGTAGGTGCACGATTAATATCACTTGCAGGAGGAATACAAAAGCTTGCAGTTCTGCCTTCTTCTACGGTTCAAATTTTAGGTGCTGAAAAAGCGCTTTTTAGATTTAAGAAAGAGGGGGGTAAACCACCTAAACACGGAGTAATATTTCAGCATCCTTTGGTAAATAGATCTCTAAAAGCAGAAAGGGGGAAAATCGCACGTTTGCTGGCAATAAAAATTGCTATAGCAGTAAAAGCAGACGTATTCACAAAAAGAGACATCTCAAATGATTTAAAAGAAGAACTAAATAAAAGAGTGAAAGAGATTAGAAATAAGTAAAAATATAAGGTAGTTGTTGTTTTCTTGTGCAAATGAATAGTCTAGCAAAGGAGAAATAAAAGAGATATGAGTGATTTAAAAACTGTTCTGAGAGATATCGGTGGCATATCGATAATTATAGGGGTAATAACCCTATTTGCATTAGTTGTTCCTGTATATTTTAATGAGGGATATGGGATAGGCCCTATACTCATTACTGCAGTTGTGTTTTTCGGATTTGGAATTCCTCTATATCTGATATTTAAAAATGCAGATGCAACGAATTTCAAAAGCGCAATGGTTACTGCAGCATTAGGATGGTTGTTAATTTCACTTATTGGCTGTATTCCATTTATTTTGATAGGGTTTGATAAAACGAGCCCAACCGTTACCATGGATTTTCTCTCTGCCTTTTTTGAATCCATGTCAGGTTGGACAGGGACCGGGCTTACTATGATAAACATGGAAGATCTTCTCCCATATACCTTGCAGTTTTGGCGTTCGCTTATTCAATGGATTGGAGGAGTAGGCGTAATTGTTTTAACGCTCTCTATTCTCGCTCGACCTGGAACAGGTTCTTATGTACTGTATAGATCAGAAGCCAGAGAACGAAAAACCCATCCTTCAATAATATCAACTGTAAGAACCATCTGGTGGATATTCTTACTTTATACAATTATAGGAATAATCGCGTTAGCCATAATTGGCAGTGTCACCTCTAGTGGTATGGATCTATGGCAATCCATAAACCATGCTATGACAGGGATAGCAACTGGTGGTTTTTCAGTTACAAATGATAGCATCGTAAGTTTTGGAACAGTAAGTCAAATCGCCGTCGTCTTTTTGATGATTTTTGGCGCTATTGCATTTGCTGCTCACTATGACTTGCTTAAGGGCAGGATAAAAAAGTTTTTGTCTGATGTTCAGTTTAAAGCAATGATAACACTCATCATTCTGGGGGTTATCGGGTTAACATTTATCAACTTAGAATTATATGGTGACAATCTTCTGCTCTCATTGAAAATATCTGGTTTTCAATTTGTATCAGCTCTGACATGTACGGGATTTGCGTCGGTAGAAAATTTAGCGACTTGGTCCGAATCCGCAAAATTAATACTTGCATTTGGAATGATTATTGGAGGAGCCGCTGGATCAACTGCAGGTGGGATAAAACTATTCCGATCAATCTTGCTATATAAGGGAGTAGGCTGGAGGATCAAACGAGCAATTTCAACTCCCAGACGCGTCTTTATTCATAAACTTGGTGAAAAATCGCTATCAAAGGAGGATGCTATGGATTTGATCAATGAAGCAGCTATTATTTCGTTTATGTGGGTTATCCTTCTTTCAGTAGGAATCATTATTATAGCTACTATCTTTAAAGATCAGAGCCTTGGGAACGTTATCCTTGAGGTGTGCTCAGCTCAAGGTAATGTTGGTCTTTCTACCGGTATGACAAGTATCACAATGAATCCTATCGCAAAAACCATGCTAATTTTTAATATGTGGATAGGGAGATTAGAAATCATCCCCATTATTGTTCTGATAAAATCTATGTTTGGCATTAGAAGAAACGTACTCTAAGGGTATGCCTAGTCTTGTTCTTTTAATAATTCAAACTGTTCATCCTGCAATTTTTTAATGTATTTGTCAAGTTCTTGTATTGCATTAAGTAGTTTATAGACTTCTTCATCTTCAGGTGATGGAGGGACCGCAGATTGGGGATGTTTTTCCTTTTTTTTATGAAATTCAGATATAGAATATCTTTCTTTTAGAATATCTCGTGCACTTTTTAAAATCTTTATCTGCTCTGTAATTTTATTCAGTTGATTCATTTTATCCTTTCTCCCTAATAAACTCAATTATAGAGTATCAGCGGCCAGTTCATGTAATTATTATTACAATAATAATAGTTTTGGATTATATTCTAATAAAGGAGCAGTTAATATAAAATGATATGTTTATATGGTATGGTATAACTTGTTAAGTGAAATAATATGAAATCAAAGTATATACGATTGCTAAGACCAATTGCATGGATAACATTCTTTTTTCCTTTCTCTGCAGGTTTTGGACTTGGCATAACTTCAAAAAGCAATCCATTTCACGTGATCTTTGCTTTTATCGCTTTTATCTCTTGGATGAGCTTTTCTTTTATTGTAAATTCAATAGCAGATAAAGAAGTAGATAAGTTTCATGATGGAAGATCAAAGGATATGAATCTTGCTAATCAGCCACTTGTCACTGGTGAAATTACCGAAAAAAAGGCTTTATACGTAGGCACAATGTTTCTATTTTCTTCTCTTCTCTTTGCATGGCTAATAAGTTACCTTTTTTTCTTACTGATTCTTCTTGTGGATGTATTTGGGTATGTTTACTCAATGCCACCGACGAGATTTAAAGCAAAACCTATAGGAGATATCTTATGCAATGCGCTTTCGGCTGGGGTAATATTTACTGCTGGATTAAGTATAGGCGGCGCAAATATGAATCCGGTTATGATCCTGGCAGCATTTATTATGGCTTCCATTTTTTATATACCTACGGTAGTAACTGACCACGAATTTGACAAAAAAGTAGGGCTAAAAACTTCTGCTGTCTTTTTTGGTCCTAAGAAAATATTACAGGCAATGTATCCTCTTACGGTAGTACTTGTCATTATTGCATTAATCATATTTCTGACTGGCAATTTAGAACTGAAGGTAGTAACCTTACTTGTTATCATATATACCATTCCATCTACATTGGCGGCAAATATGAAACTAAAAGGAGAAAGATTATACATTCATGAAAATTGGATATTGGTCCCTTTCGCATTGATATCAGCCGTATTCGTTATATATGGTATTTTAAAACTCTCGGGTTTGCTTATAATAAGTAGCTAAGTAATTGTTTTGTGTTATGTTTTTGTTTACAAAAAGAGTATTATTTTTCACCTTATGTCTCCATAAGTTACGAATATCCATTTGATTAGAGAATCAGCATATTAAATGAAAATATCCTTTGCTGTGTAATATCCTTTGCTGGCTAAAACCAAATTGGCAGTAATTAATGTGTAAAACATCAGATAAACAAATATATCAGTTCTGCATTATAATTTGTGCGAAGGCTATGGAAAAGAATAACCTCATCAAGAAAGGTTTAACAGTTGCTGTTTATCTTATTGTTCATAGGAATTGCTTTTGCACCGAGTATCAACGCCAACATCAGCAAAGCATCACTTGATAGTGAGTTGGTTGAGATTACCACTGAAGTGTGGGGTTTTAACGATGGGAAGCATACTGTTCAGTTAACCAAGGAAGAAGCTGAGGAAGTAAAGTAGTTAATAGATGATATTGAAAGAAGGTTAGATATTGAATAATCCAGAGAGGAAACAATTGAAATATTCAATTAATAATAAAGTAAAAACGGAGAGTCCTATTTCGAAACCTTTATTTTCAGAGAAGAACTTGTCCCAGTTATTTAGACATTATCGTCACCGTCTTTCTCCTTTAAAAGAGATTCCTTTTTGGAAAGCCTTAATTTTAGGGAATAAGTTACCCAGTATATATAGACCTTATATTCGTATTCTTTCTCCTTTTAAAAGCTATTTTAAAAAATGGGTGGCCTGGAGCCCAAGTAAGAGGTCCGTGCAGCTTGAACTTACATCTTTTTGTAATTTAAGTTGTCCTAATTGTAATAGATCAATCGGACATGCTCCCAGTAAAGAATATATGTCTCTTCAACAAATTGAAAAGTTTGTTAATGAATCTATTGAATTAAATTGGAAGTGGCAGTTAATTTATCTCATTGGTGGTGAACCTACTTTACATCCACAATTTTTTAAGGTATTGGACATAATAAAACGCTATAAGGATAATTATCCTAATTGTTTTATAGAAGTTTGGACAAATGGGTACGGAACCAAAGTTAATGAAATTTTAGCAAAAATACCTTCTTGGGTAAGGGTAGTAAATACAGCAAAGACTCCGAAGAAGAATCTAAAATTTCATAGTTATAATATAGCACCGGTTGATTTAAAAAAATATAAATACGCCGATTTTACCAAAGGATGTTGGGTAACAGAGATATGTGGGATAGCTTTGTCGCAATATGGTTATTATCCTTGCGGTTCCGGTGCCGCAGTAGATAGAGTTTTCGGTTTCGATATAGGAATAAAAAAACTATCTGAAGTTAATAATTCAACATTGAGAAATCAAATGAATTTAGTATGTAAATATTGCGGACATTTTAAAGAAACACCTCCGAAAGTTGAAGAAGAAGAAATATCGGTTAGTTGGATAAAGGCTTATGAAAATTATAAGGAGAAAAAACCAGAGTTGTCGTTATATTAAAACAAAAAATGGATCTAGATTTCAAGGGATGATCAGTGTAAAATCATAGGATGGAAAAGCTTGTAAGCTAGATAAAATAGATTGTTTGGCAAAAAGGATTCAATCTTAAAGATTTGCTCCTGTTGATCGGTATGGATTGGGCGGGATTAATAAGAAATACTAATCGTAATGTTGATTGTTCGGGTTGCAAAATCTTATGTAAAACCAATAATGTCTCCAAAAAATTTATTCTGAATCATTTGGTTTGATGATATGTGATGCAACTATCTTAGGCATTACATAATAACCTTTGTTCATTGCCTTATCAACGATGTCAATCTTTCTTGTAAAAATCTTTTTATCTCCATCTGTCCAATGCCAAATAACTACCGACATGCCCCTCTTTCCTGTGTTAAACATATTGAATATCAAATTGCATTATTAACTTATCGTTCAAAAACGATCTTTTCTTCGTAAACAATCTTGAAAATACGATGATAGGGAATGGATGCAGTAGCTGTATCAAAAAAAGATTTTCCAATAGATACAATATCTTTTCCAGAAATTATCTTGGTGTCGTTTGGAGCTCCTCTATGAACATACCATATTTCTGCTTTTTCCAAATCTTTTGTCCATTTTATTTCATTTATAGCGATTTTCTTCAAAATTTCATAACTATTAACAATAGCTTATTTTCAGGAGTTTTAGTCTTTGTTAGCGATATATTATATTTATGAATTAATTATTTCTAGATATTGCATTTATTAAAATACTCTTTTTATTAAATTCATCAAAATTTTTCTAATTTGAATGTCTGGTGCTGTAGATATAAAATCTATATATTCTTTATCAAGAATTTCTTTTATTTGTTTAAATTGTTCGGGATTCATTTTAATTTTAAGGGCTACTAATGATAAAACAAATAAGGTAGGTTGATCTTTGATATTATTAAATTGTTGTTTTATTACTAATAAATCTAATTCTATTTTTATCTTTTGTATTGGGTAGTCAAATAAATGCAGTAGACCTAAAAAAGCTAAATACCAATTTTTATCTTTATGTTTATTGTACTGCTTCAATAAACGATTACCAAAGTTACTGTCGACTATGGATTTAGCTATATCCGGCGCGCTTACATATATGTTCCATAGAAGCCAAAAATTATCTAAACAAGAATCAGATTTTAATAAATTTTCCCATACGTTTCTATTAATCTTCCTTATTATTTTTATCCGAGCTTTTGGAAATAATAACAATCGTTTTGTTAAAAAATAATTGACAATCTTAACCTTGGTTAGTTCTTTTTCCTTGCTTAAGTGATAATCTTTATCAAACAGATTACTCAAATCTACCTTAGATAAATTATCCAACAAAGTTTTAGTTTCATCTTGATCAATTTGAATTGCATTACCAATAATACCCCCTAATCGATATAGGGATGAATTTTTATCTGAAATGAATTTGGATAGATTTATCATTGACAGTGCCGTCACTAATTTTTTTGCAGCAGATAGAGACTTTTGATATCTATATTTTATACCATGAATATCATAATTACTTTTACTCGGTTGACCAATTAGTTTATAAATCAACCTATAAATAGAATTAAAAGATGACTTTTTAATAATATTAACAAAATCTTCAACTGTAAAAACTTGAAAAAATCTCTGAATATTAACAATTCTAGATAATCGAACTATATGATTTCCTAAACTTCCCGCAGATGAATTTTTAAGGTATGTCTGCAATGGTTTATAATTAAAAAATAAGAAGATTTCTCGTATTTCTAATGCTTTTTCACTCTCATTTATTTTTGTTCTATTATCAGCCCATAAAATACAATCTATTAAGTATAATATTTCATACAAATTTGAATCTTTAACATTATTTTTTATTATATCCCAAATATTTTTATCATTAATGAGATTTTTAATTGATAGTCTACCTAAATCATTTTTATATGTACCTTTCATTTTATATATGATTACAAAAACAAGCTTGACTAAAAGAGTATCAATTATCAATAAATCTTTTAATATTTGAAAAACATAATTTTCTATTGAAATATATTTTTGCTTAACAGAAGGATCTTTTTTGAAAGCCGTAGTTAGAATAATTTCAGCCAGTCCTTCAGGGATACTTAACAAATCTAACTTTACACCATAGACATTTATGATTCCTTCATCTTTGAGTTCTTTTAAAGTTTCTTCGTCTATTCCCCGTTTTCTTAATAAAATTTCAGGAAACTTCAAATGTTCAAATTGAGATATTGCTGATATAGGCATTAATATATCCTTTCGATTTGTCATAGAGAGTTTAATCTCATATCGATCTTGCCAAATAGATTCATATACTTGGTCGTCAGTGATATCTAAAATTCTTTGCCCTATATCGTAATTCCATGATGCTAAACGTAGCCAAACGTGATATAAATCAATACTCCATTTTTCAACAATTAATTCTAATTCATTTTCAGTAATTTCATATTTAATATTTTTTTCTTGAATAAATTTTTTAATAATATTCTTTACATGTTCCTGACTAACCTCATTTTTTTCTAAAGTAACAATGATATTCTTTTTAGATCCAATATAATGAAATGGATCTTCAGTTTCAATATTTTCTAAAATGTATTTACCTGTTTTTCTCATTGTAAATAAGAATCGAAGATTTTCTTCTCCTTCATCTAAAATTAATTGGAGAAATTCCTCACTTTCTAATGGCTTCAAATGACAATCCTCAATTATAAAAAAAACTTCTAATTTATTCTTACCTTTTAACTCTTGATTAACAATTTCATCCCATGCATCCTGCGCATTAAAGTCATCATCGATAACAACATACCTTGTCATTTTATCATTATTTACTAGATGATAGCCCAAACTATAAGTTAACCATGTTTTACCGGTATCTTTATCTCCGAGAAGAAAACAAAGATGGTGATTTGATAAATTTTCTATAACATGATTAAGATGATATTGAGAAATGGCCACCCTATTTTCAGTAAAATCCTTCCAACTAGGTTTTAAATCACGAAGTCTTCTATCACACCATAAATAATCAGAATCATCAGGAATAATATCCTGTTTAAATACTTTGAAGATATTTGTTTGATTCATAAATAATAAACACCGTAAATTAATTTTTAACAGCCAATATTAATAGGACTATGCTAATTGCAATAAAGGCAAAGCTAACAAATGTAGTACTCCATAGTTGTGTACGGTGGTGAAAAATCATATTTCTTAAATAACTTTTATCTTTTGCCTTAGAATGCAATTGTTCAATAACAATACTAATATAAACAAATAACAATGAAGATATAAATAAAAACAATATTGAAATAATCACAAGATATGATAACATTTCTTTTGAGTATATTAGTCCAGTTATCAAGTTAATTGTAGCACCAATTAATGCACCGGAAATGATAGTAAAAAACAACGGTGAAAGTAAAAAAATTCCGTCAATTTTATTGTTTATATTATTTTTTTGAATCATTATATCCTCCCCATGGTTAGTAAGATATTAAATAATTTGATATAAATTTTTTCTTTTATGTAATGTCAACCAAGATCGGTAACATTGACGCTAAAGTAAAATTTGATGAAAAACGAGGTAAGCCTCACAGATTACCAAATGTAGGGTAACATTCTCTTTCCTTAGGAAAATGTTACCAATGCCTCTTGACTTTACACTCTAATGTAAAGAATTAGCCTGAGATAAAATCATTATTGCAAACTATCAAAATTAAAACTGGACAGTAGTATATATTATTTCATTAAAAATCTATATTCTTTTAAAACGCTTGATATGTATGATTTTTATAGTTATTCACTGAACGAAACGTATAGGATAATTCTTTATAACTTTACCTTTAGATTTCACAATTAATTTTGTCAACATCCATAACAGAAGTTTAGGACCGGACTTCATTTTGAAAAATTATAGTATACACTTCTTTTATACCATAAAATATAGGTTAACAGATTACAAAAAGGGTCTTACCACTAAAGGATCAGGAAAGGAATTGATTTATCCTTTTGAAGAGAAAGTCACACTCCAGTCAAACAATTCTGGATTAACAGATACATTTTCTGCATAAAGATATGCACTTAATCTAATAACTTCATTTTCTAAACTAATGTTACCTCCATTGTTAATTTCTTTTATGAAATTTTTATCTTCATCTAACAAGCTAAAAATAATATTGCTACCTTGATATGAAATATTATAATTCGCATAAAACCTGTTCCATAAATAACCACTAGGTAAATAAATAGGACTAGAAATAATGCTACCTTCCATGTCCTTGTCTGACTCCTGATATGATCCTATACTGTATAAATACCCATTATTGTCACCGAAAAAAACAAGTCCGTTGGAGACTACCGGTGAGGTAACTATAGGAGGAGTATTAAATGGGTTTTCCAAATCAAATGTTTGAAAGTCCCATTTCTTCTTTCCATCTGATGCATCTATTGCGTAAAATGTCCCTGCTGGCGTTCCAATATAAACGACTCCGTCAGCATAGGTTGGTGAGGTAACAAGAAAATCAAACCATCTATTTAGATACACTTTTTTAGACCATATTTCATTCCCATCTTCCACATCTAACGCAAACACCCACCCATTTGGAGAAGCCAAATAAACAACATCATCAAAAACAGCAGGTGTGGAATCTGCTGATGCAAATATCGAGTAACAAACTATTTTTGTCCATAAAACGTTCCCATTAACAGCACTCAATGCTATAACCTTTATTTTAAGCAGTCCTTTACTGACGATGAAAACTGTATCGTTATAAATTACGGGTGATGTTCTCCCGATAGCGCCAACAGGATTACTCCAGAGGTAATCACCACTTTCAGCATCTATGGCAAACAAACTGTCGCCATATCGCTTATTACAGCCGACAAACACCGTGTTCTTGTAAACTGCAGGAGTGGAAAAACTGCCAGCAGGGAGATCATACTCCCACAATTGAGAACCACTCGATAAGTCTAGTGCAATTACTTTATTATTTTTATTAGATTGAAGAAAATCTGGATCTCCACTCCAAGAAGTTACAAAAACCTTATCATTATATACAACAGGTGAAGAATAATAACATAAGTCTCCATTGTAGACAAATTTCCACTTTTCGGTAAAATCAGTTCTATCAAGAGCAATGACATAGTTACTAGTTCCTTCAATATCTGCTTTACCTGTTGCTATAATTATATAATCCTCGGTTATTGCAGGAGAACTCACCAACCATTTATCATTACCAAAATCTTTATCGTAATTAGGAGTTTGCCACTCTTCATCCCTTATCACACTTATATCAGGAATATAATACAACTTAGTAGATGTTAGGTAACTAGTATAGAGAACTCCATCTCGTATTACAGGATTTAAAATTTCCTCATCTTTTTCATCTCCAATTATGCTGAACCAATTGAAATCATCACCTTCTGGACCTTTCCCTTCTGTGGACCTTGTATTTTGCGGATTTTGATGAAGCAACGGCCAACCATTGCTAACCGGTCTTAGACTTACAGTTCCATCTAAAATTCTTACGTTATTCTTCTCATCGATTCTAAAAGTATAATTGAACAAATCCTGCCACTTATTAATGTCTGTCTGCCAAGTGACAGCCCAGCTAAAAATCTTTGGAGTAACTAGAAAAGTATTGGTGGATAAATTCGCCATAATTTTTAATTTATCGTATAGTATATAGTTAAGGTATATGGGCGGATCTGTTAACCCCTCTTCATTTCCCTCCAAATACTCATCTTCAACCAATACACATTCTCCAGTTTCGTTTTCATATAAAACATGATATTTGACTGTTGCCCCTCCTCTTTCATAGTCCTCCCATGTCAATAACTCCCAATAAAAACTGTCAACGTTTGAAATTGTTTTAGGGTCTATAGGTTCTTTTACCCTCGCGGTTCCATATCCTATTTTATATCCTTCTTCTATTTCAGATATAATTTCCACATAATCTGTATATAACGTGCAAGTAGTGGATTTTGGATTTGCGACAACACAGATATCTAAAAAATTGTCTTTGCTTAATGATCGTTCTATATTATCCTTAGGTATGGTAGCAGAAAAATCTATATACGACCCTTGAGACTGAGTATAATTTAAAGGAATCCAAAATCCAAACCCTTTATTCTCATAAAAGTATTTCCAATAGAAAAGTTTTATCTGATTGTCATCGGTGGCTTTTCCACTCCAATTTACAATCAAGTTGCCAATGTCCTCTGCTTTTGCATCCAGATTAAATCTGAAATGATGAACAACATATCTTTTCAACCAGGTAGAAGATCTTGAATAATATATTGGGATTAAGTCTTTATATTTTATTTT
This sequence comes from Thermoplasmatota archaeon, assembly GCA_030619765.1. Taxonomy (GTDB): domain Archaea; phylum Thermoplasmatota; class E2; order DHVEG-1; family DHVEG-1; genus JAGLML01. Next base: position 1,289 of record JAUXAU010000085.1, on the reverse strand, counting down.
ATAAATTTCTCCAGTAAATTCTTGGAGTTTATATTCACGTCTAATGTGGAAGTCTGGAGGATAAAGTTGGAAGAAAAAAGGAGTCACATAACTATATGCTTCATGTGATTTACCATCTGTAAAGTCATATGTAATTTTATTTGTACCTTTATTTAATACAATAGCATCGTTTTCTATATGACAATCTGTTAGATTGACATCATCATCATTCTCAAAGTTGTCTGTCCATACTCCATCAGCAGCATCTATTTCTAGTATTGAAGTAACATTGGGATTAATTAATCCAACTACTAATAAGGAGATTATCTCTAAAATAACCAATTTTTTAATAGAATATTTTGTATGCATATTTCTTCCTCCGTCCTGAAAATAAAAATTTATAAAGTTGTTATAAAATATATAAATATAAACTTTTGGTTTAAAATAGAAGGTTGAAAGGAAAATTTATTAAATTCTATTTGCAAGTGACTCTTTCTGTAATCCAAGTTTTTCGTAAATATAATTCACAAAAGTATGATATAACTCTGATTTTATTTCTCCTCTCATCATTATATCTATTGAATGCTCCTTTGGTCTATGAACTTTCTTGATTTGAATTTTAGCTATGCATTTTTCTACATCTGACAAAATAGCTGTAATTTCTATGGTTTTTCCTTCTTTTTTTAGATTTGATAGGTTTCTGATGACATCAATGGTTTTTCTTAAATCTGAAATTACCTCTGGATGATTATACACGATTGTTCCATCGACAATAATTTTCCCAGTATTGCGAAATTTTGCCTTCGCTAAAGCTCGTAATATAATCTCCGCTATAGTACCAAGATCAAAATGTTCCTCAACTTTTTCAGCTCTAAAAATTTTTCGAAAAAATCTTGAAAAAACATTAGAAAATTCAATCTTGGTTTGTTCAACATCAAGATCCAATTGAATGTGAACGTTTTTTAAGGTCTTTCTTTCCCTCCCTCTACCAGATTTTTTCTTCTCTTTTTTAGTAGGATGAGTTGCTTCTATCCATTCCATAACCTCTTTTTGGGAACCAATAACCCAGGGAGGTTGTTTAAATTCAGGAGCGTAATTGGTCATTTATCCTCCGTTAAAAAGTGATTTAATAACATCTATTTCTTTATGAAACTTTGCTGAGAAAGTTTTATTTTAGCCTGTTGAAAAATTAAAAAATCAAGCTTTCATCAAACTCGTTTACATTTTTTAGAAATACAAAATTAGTGATTTTATAAGAAGAGAAGTTGTTAGAAAAAAAATTGTAGATTTTAGAAAAGTATTTATTGGTA
>JAUXAU010000012.1 GCA_030619765.1 Thermoplasmatota archaeon | reverse complement strand
TGATTATATGATAAATATGCCTATTACCAAACGTCATGTTGCCGAGCGAGTAACCCTTGCCGGTAAGAACTGGTTTGGAACATGGATGGAAGATGTCTATTCCGTTCATGATTACCATACCATGGGTTTTTCACAGATGGGTAATCCTGCTCCGCAGGCAGATCTTGTCGCCCATGAACGACTCGGTGGAAACACACTGCTCCTCATTGGTGATGGAACCTATGCTTGTCGGTATGGGAATTCTGATATTAGCAAGTTTGAAATGTATCCTTTTAATGGGGATTGGATGAGTAGTTTGTTCTTTTCTCAGGACTCAGTTGCTCTTGATTCGGTGATGTTTGATTTCTTTATGGTAGAAGGGACAGGCGGCGGACCAAGTGAGGGAGCACAGAATTATCTCCATCAACAAGCAGAGCCTCCTGAGGAGCTCTATGATCCTGAAAACGATGGTGAATATGTCTCAGAGAGCATGGGTGTCCATGAACATTGGAACACAACCGAGGATATTTTCTCATCCGAGCGCTATTCAGGCCCTTCAAATAATGGAATTGATTACATCGCTTACGGTGAAGAATCACTTCAAGCAGATGCCAATGGACCCTATGAGGGAGAAATTGGAGAAGGTATTCAATTCAAAGGAAATGCAACAGGTGGAACGCCACCCTATACTTGGCATTGGGATTTTGGAAATGGAGACTTTTCAAATGAACAAAACCCTGTTTATACCTATACTGAAGCTGGCGAATACACCATCACCCTCACCGTCACTGATGACCTAGGTTTAGAAGGAGATGATACAACTACTGCAACAATAATAGGACCAATATTAAGCATAGACCCAATAACAAGCGGGCTGTTTAAAATAAAAACAAAGATTAAAAACGAAGGGGTAGAAGCAACAGGAGTTAACTGGAAGATCACAATTGATGGTGGTGCATTTATCGGCAAAGAAACATCTGGCACAGATGATATTCCTGCACTTGGAGAAATAACTGTAACTTCAAATTTAATCATTGGATTTGGATCAACAGTGGTAACAGTTACAGCAGAGGTACCAGAAAGCTCAGATGTAAGAGAACAAAGTGGATTTGTACTATTGTTCTTTATATATGTTACCCCTGGCGGTGGAGTTTAAAACAACTATAAAAATGGAGTTTTTCTCTCTTTTTTCATTTTATAGATTTATTGTAGAACAAAATTACAGCGTTATTTAAATAACCTTTAAACATACTGTTATGTGTTGGAATGGAGGAAGGGGTTTTCAAGTTTATAAATATCTTCATATATTCTCCCGATTTTTCTCCCTTCTTTCAAAATATTGTAGAAATGAGATCAGTACAGTAACAACTGATTTTATTACAGATGTTCCTGTTTTTATTTTATACCAAACATTTAAATTATGCTAGTGGATTAGAATTTATAGATAAGGGAGGACTAAAAATTGAAAAGGAAAATAATCGGAATCTGCTTTTTTATGCTATTGATAGGGAGCACTGTTTTACCAGTAGTTGGGATTATAAAAGAAGATAGTAATCAAGTTTGGAAAAAAATCACTGTCGACGATGATTGTGGATGTGACGCAGATAACATAATTGGCCCGAGATTTAATTTAATGACTGAACCGAATGAATCTTTAGATTTAAAAGATATCTCTTCGAAACCAACGGTTGTAGGCACACCTGATTATTTCAGTTGGTTAGATTATATGGGGGAGGATTGGACTACGCCTGCAAAAGATCAAGGTAATTGTGGTAGTTGTTGGGTTTTCGCTGGAATGGGTACACTTGAAAGTATTATAAATATTAGAGAGGGATGTGCAAGATTAAACCCGTTTCTCTCTGAGCAATATGTACTTTCCTGTTTGCCAGCAGCTGGAAGCTGCAATGGCGGTTGGGCTTATAGAGCTTTTTATTATATAAAGAGAAATACATCTTCTGGGAATAATTGTAATGGTATTATCCCTGAATCTTGTATGCCTTATCAAGCAGACGATACCATCCCCTGTTCTGATAAATGTCCTGACTGGGAAGATAAACTAATCCCAATTTCGGATTATGGATATTGGGACACAGATGGAAGTTCTGAGGATATAGAGGCTATTAAAACCCAGGTGATGAAGACAGGTCCAGTTTGCACCTGTATGTTTCTTACTTATTATTTACATGGCGAAAATAATCTTGAGGAATGGGGTTGGGAACATAACCACCCTGATGATTATTATCCTTATCCAGGACCAGTAGATGGCATAAATCATCAGGTCGTCATTGTCGGATGGAAAGATAATCCGTCAATCGGCAACGGTGGCTATTGGATTGTCAAAAACAGCTTTAGCACAGAATGGGGATATGATGGATTCTTTAACATAGAATATGGAAGTTTAAACATTGATAACTCTACAATAGATTGGGTTAACTACACCTCTGAGAGCGTTAATAACTGGGTGCCTATTGCAGAAGTAGATGGCCCATATTCTGGAGATATTGGACAAGTAATAACATTCGATGCCAGTAATAGTTTTGATCATGAAGGAAATATTACTAGTTATCATTGGGATTTCGGCGATGGAAACAACGGATCTGGAGAAACCACAACCCACACCTATAACACCAAAGGAATATATCCAGTGATATTGACTGTTATTGATAACGAAGCCAACACAGGAACTGATACAACATGGGCGTTCATAGATGAATCTAATGACCCACCAAATCAACCGACTCTAATAGGCCCTAGGAGAGGAAGAAATGGTATGGTATATAACTACACATTTTATGCTTCAGATCCAGATGGAGACAATATTTACTATTACCTTGTATGGGGAGATACGTACTGGGAGGGATGGTGGGAAGGATGGATTGGACCTTATGCATCTGGGGAGGAAGTAACTCTAGAGAACACCTGGGATAAAGATGGGAAATACACTGTTAGAGTAAAAGCTAAGGATGTATATGGTGCTAAAAGCGACTGGGCAACACTTAAGGTAAGCATCCCTAAAAACAAATCTTTCCATATAAACCTGCTATTCCTAAGATTCCTAGAGCAACATCCAAATCTGTTCCCAATATTAAGGCACCTGCTAGAGCTATAAAACCAAACTAAACCAACCTCTCTCTTCTCTTTCTTTTTTAATTCCTTAAAATAATTAATGCCAATTGGTTTTAGCCAGAAGAATCCATCCAAAAGATTTATATTCTTAATTCAATTTATTATTTATTTGGAGGCTAAAATATGAAGAAAATTATAACCTTATTAATATTTGGGATATTGGTCCTTAGTGGAATTGGAGCTAGTGCTTATCTTGAAAAAATTGAACCAAAACCTGAACTGAAAAAATATTCAGATTTTGTCTTATTTTCTGAGCCTATCATCAAAGAAAATGAAAAAGGATATCTATTTATAGATCTGGAAGAGTCTAATTCAAATCTTAAAACTACCGGTGAACCAATTCTTCCAATGGTCATTAAAAAATATGTGTTTCCTTTCGGCACGAAAATCAAAGACATTCAAGTTACTTTTTCTAAGATAAAAGAATATAGCCTGTCAAAAAAGATAGCTCTTGCACCTTCTCCAGTTACAACGATTAACGGTGTAGAGACGAAGATGGAGAAAGATAAAGAGAATGAAGCTGTCTATACCAGTAACAAGTTATATCCAGAAGAACAATATACATTCAGTTTTCATGCAGGATTAGAAGATAAAGAACATGTTGTAATCTTGAATCTTCAGTGCTCCCCCATTCAATATCTGCCTGTAGAAAATCTCATTTATTCTGCCGGAAGATTAAACATCGACGTGATATATGAGCTCCCTAAAAAACCTGTTATATTCCCAGATGAATACGATATGGTCATCATTGCCCCAGAGAAGTTTTCAAAATATCTTCAACCATTGATTGATCATAAAATTAGCTATGGAATCCAAACCACCCTAAAAACAACTGAATCGATCTATAACGAGTACTCTGGAAGGGATCAACCTGAAAAGATAAAGTATTTCATTAAATATGCCATTGAAAACTGGAATATTTCATATGTGCTGCTTGTCGGAGGAAAGAAATCCCTTCTTTTTGGAAACTGGGGAATCGAAGGTCCTCGCATGCCTAACGATGAGCTATGGCATGTTCCAGTAAGATATAATAATCTCCTTGATTCTAGTGGTGAAGCGGGATGTCTTACAGATTTATATTTTGCAGATGTTTATAAATTTGAAGGAAATGATACTGTTTTTGATGATTGGGATAGCGATGGAAATGATATCTTTGCGGAGTGGACTTTGGATGGTAAGGATGAACTTGATCTATATCCTGATGTGTATGTCGGGAGGCTTGCCTGTAGAAACAGGTTTGAAGTCCGAATAATGGTGAATAAAATAATCACATATGAAGCAGAAGGGTGTGATCCTTCTTGGTTCAAAAAGGTTGTTGGTGTCGGAGGAGATTCATTTGACGACAGACCCCCCTTAGGTGACGATTATTACGAGGGAGAAGAACGTAATCAGTTGGCTTTTGATTACTTGAGTGGATTTACCCCTGTGAAGGTTTGGGCATCTCAACAGGGTACTGGAGAACCGGTTCCATCACCAAGGGATATATTAAGGGCAATAAACGATGGCTGCGGGTTTTTATATGTTGCAGGACATGGAAATCCCTTTTCATATAATACCCATTGGGTCAATGATTATGGATGGAGTAACACCCCCGGGGGGATCAATATCTACGAGATGTTGCGACTACGTAACGGCAAGAAACTCCCTATTTGCGTGATTGGCTCCTGTCATAATAGCGAATTCAATGTCAGCTTTTTCAACTTCCTAAATAGCCCATTAGAATATCTTCCCACTCCTGAATGTTGGAGCTGGATGCTTACAAGAAAAATTGGAGGCGGAGCCATTGCAACTATAGGATATACTGGACTTGAATGGGTCGCCACCTATGGCTGGGATAACGATACCATACCAGACTGTACGCAATATTACAGTGGATACATTGATACTCAATTCTTCCATGCCTATGGAGTCGATGGGGTTGAGATTCTTGGAGAAGCTTGGGGTCAAGCGATTACAGAATATCTGGACAGGTTCCCAGGGATGGAATCAAAGTGGGACTGTAAAACCTCTCAGCAGTGGCATCTCCTGGGTGATCCAAGTCTACTAATAGGTGGATACCTTTAAAACCCATTCTTCTCTTATTTATAAACAGCAAAAATTATTTAAAGAATAGATATATTTATATTTTAAGGAGGCGAATTATGAAAAAGAAAATAATACCATTTTTGGTTATGACGCTGATGATAACAACTACTGCATTGCCAGTACTAGCAGATTCTGCACAATATGGGAGATCTGGACAAAAAGAATATTCAATGTTAGGAACGAGAGATGTGACTTTAGATGTAGCTATTACTACAGATTGGGTTAACGGTTGGCAAGATCATGGACTTCGAATAAGAGAGTTTCCTTTAGATGGAGAAGTTTGGGCGTATACTGAAATTTCGAACGAGGACCTTTTTGGAGTGAGTATGACACAGCAATGGTGGTATGACAATGGAACAGGTTTGGAAAATAAATGGGAGTGGACGTATGTTGTTGACGGACATTGGTCTTCCAGTTGCTCATGGTCTTGGTGGCAGATAGGTCTAGACTATGGCAAAGGAGTAGGATATATAGCATTACTTGTTGATGGTGAATATATGGGTCAAACAAATTGGTACGCTACTGATAATACACAGCCAAACAAACCAACCATAACTGGTAAAATAAATGGAGAAGCAGGAACAGAATATGAATACACCTTCAACGCAATAGACCCTGATGGATTTAATGTAAGCTACTACGTTGAATGGGGAGATGGTACAAACAGTGGGTGGACCGAGTTTACAGATTCCGGTACTGATGTAAAATTAAAACATACTTGGGATAAAAAGGATGACTATATAATTAAATGTAAAGTCAAGGACTTAGCTGAAAATGAAAGCGATTGGGAGACACTTGAAATCAGCATGCCGAAAAATAAAGCAACAGATTTCAACTTTAATCTGTTAGAGTGGCTGTTTGAACGTTTTCCAAATGCATTTCCAATACTAAGGCACATGCTAGGGCTATAAAACCAAACCCCTCTCTTACTTCCTTTTTACCTTAATTTTCGCCGTTATTTTTCCTTCACGTGCAAGCCATCCCAAAACGGTATAGCAATCTCTTTTCTCAATTTTTGCTAAACGAGAAATGCTAGAAATATCAACTTCGTTATTCCTACAAAGAGTCTCCCACACTTTACCAGCATCTGACCCTATTTTATCAGTTAAATTTGTTTCACCAATTTTGTAGGTTCTTTTGTCTCTAAATATTTTATTTTCTCTTGCGAGCCATCCAATCGCACCATAAAATTCATCCTCTCTTAGTTTAGTTTTTTTTATTAATTTGGTTTGTACCTGAGGACCTTCAGTGCTAAGTGTTTCCCATAATTTTCCTGCATTATGGCCAAAAGATTTCATTATTTCATTCATCTCATGCATCCTCCTGAGTAAGTGATGTAACTAACTATGCTATTAAAAATATTTTGGTTTTTCACTGAAAATATTATAACTCTTGTACTAATCATAACACTGGTTATCTAGAGAAAAAAATAACTTATTTTTCTTTTCTTCTTTTATTTTTACGCATTATAAGTTTTTAACTTAGATTACTTTTTTAAAGAGGAGAACCTTTGGAGGATGCATTGTGAATGAAATAAAACACGTAGATAGAGTCTTTAGACTTTTAAAACAAGAAATGACCAAATACGATCAACCGACTGTTTCGCGATCAAAATGGGATGCAATAGTGAATACCCCATTCACTACCCTAATTTCTTGCATTTTAAGCCTGAGAACCAAAGATGAGGTAACAGAACAAGCATCCATTAGATTACTAAAGAAATACAATACCCCTGAAAAACTTGTGAAACTTTCAGAGAAACAAATAGCATCATTGATTTACCCTGTTGGATTTTATAAAACCAAGGCAAAAAGATTGAGAGAGATATCAAAATCACTGATAGAAAACTACTCAAGTGAAGTCCCCAAAGATTTCGACGAACTACTAAAATTAAAAGGTGTTGGGAAAAAGACCGCAGCAATAGCGATGGTGTATGGTCATAAAATTGATAGTTTTATTCCAGTGGATATTCATGTACATGTCATTGCAAATCGTTTAGGTTGGATTAAATCAAAAAATCCAGACGAGACTATGGATGAATTAATGAGGAGTATACCTCGAAAATATTGGTATGACTTGAATGATCTTTTTGTAACATTTGGCCAAAACATATGCATAACCATCTCACCATGGTGTTCACGTTGTCCAATCGAAAAATATTGCCCAAAAATTGGGGTTACTCGAAAGAGATAATTATAAGGCATATTTTTTCTTGAATCCCTTACTGTTTTTTACTTTATGTATCAAATTTTCAAATTCTTTCCTTTTATTTGATGAAGTACATCCAATAATTTGGAAAAACTTCACATATTCTTTAAACCCAGCTATATTGAAATAACATCTCTCCTTATCCCTTTTTACATCCCATCCATGAGGATGTAATGCAAAATCTATTATTTGAGTTTTAAGACAGAGTCGTATTCCTTTAACATGTGTAATACCCAAGTGGGAGCATCTAACTAGAAAGATAGATATTCAATCAGTTATACAATATTTTCAGTAAATATTTGTTGTTTAAAATATATTTATAAAAGCAGATAAATAATTAAATGACCCTAACGATTTGTTTGTCACATTTGGGCAAAAAATCTGTATTCCAGTATCACCACTATGCAGTAAATGCCCTATTGAGAGGTATTGCGAGAAAATTTCAGTTAAAAATAGTAGATGAAAGTATCTATACTTTTCCATCTGCAATAAATTTTTCTATTTCTGAGACTGTTAATTGTTTATGATCGGTCATCAGATCTACTAATTTATCTTTTTCCTCCCAATCTCGATAATAATTCTTTTGAACGCGATTTAAAGTAAACTCTATCCCCTTGTACTCAGCAAGCTGTTTTAACTGCTTCTCTGTTAATTCATTTAATAATTCCTTTTTAATTGACATTTTTTCCCATCCATAGAGATAGAGATGCATATTGTATAACAAGCATTTATCAGTTTCGTTTTTCTTAGACAATGTTTTCAGATCGGATGAAATGAACCGATTAATTTATTAATATTAAATAACATTCATCTTTGGAACTAAGTGGATGGGATGCAAGACGGCGATGGGACAGTTGTTTCTCCAGATATATTAAAACCTCTTGTTATACGGTCGTTAAGGAGAAGTAACGTTAGGAAAAAGATTGCAGAGTATCTTTTTGATATTAGTCCGAGCGGAAGTTATACCTCTGAGATTGCATATACTGTTAAAACAACTCCAACAAATGTAATAGGTGCTATAAGAGGGATGAATTCGAGATATAGGAGTGATGAGTCACTTATCAGTCTTAATATAGTTGAACAAATCAATAGCGGAAAAAATAATGAAATTAAGTTATACAAACTTACAGACTTTGGAAAAGAGATTATAGAATCACTCAGGGACAATAGACGACAATTTTGATTTTTTGTGACTTTATTTTAGGAGTGAGTAATTAAAATAAAATTAAACTTTTGAATGTAAATAAGATAAGATTTGCAATCGAAACTAATAAAACATGGGTGTTTGTTAAAGGCATGTAAGGGTGTCAATACCATGACTAAAATAAATGTAAATGACATGCTTACATCATATGACAAAAAGAATCTTACCATAGCTACTGTTTGTTCTCATTCCAGCCTGCAGATTTTTAACGGCGCTAAAAAGGAGGGATTTAAAACATTAGGGATATCTGTTGGAGAACAAAAAAAAATTTATGATGCTTTTCCACTCGGTAAACCAGATGATTTTTTCGTTGTTGATAGTTATAAAGACATTGTGAAATATGCGGGGGAATTGCAAGAAAAAAACGTTATTGTCATTCCACACGGATCGTTCGTTGAGTATCTTGGTGCTGAAAAATTTTTAACCTTGAATTTACCCACGTTTGGGAATAGAAACGTCCTTATTTGGGAATCAGATCGAAACAAAGAAAGAATATGGCTGGAAGGTGCTGACCTTACCATGCCTCAGGAGATAAAGGACCCAAGAGATATCGACAAGCCTGTGATCGTTAAATATCATGGCGCCAAGGGCGGTAAAGGTTTTTTCATTGCAAAAACATATGATGAATTTTTAAAGAGAGTAAAGAAAAATAAATCTTACTCTATTCAAGAATTTGTACTGGGGACACGATATTATATTCATTATTTCTACTCACCCATTCAAGATAATGCCTATAAATTAAGTAAAGGTAGTCTTCAACTCTTATCAATGGATAGGCGTGATGAAACAACGATTGATGAAGTCCAACGCCTGGGTTCAATTCAGGAACTTGAAGAACTCGGTATTCATCCAACATTTGTTGTAACGGGTAATATTCCTATAGTTATAAGAGAATCATTGTTACCTAAGGTTTTCAAGATGGGAGAAGCAGTTGTCGAAAAATCCCTTGAACTCTTTGGTGGCGTAATCGGCTCTTTTTGTTTAGAAAGTGTAGTTACTGAAAATCTAGAATTTAAGGTATTTGAAATTTCTGCTCGTATAGTTGCAGGTACTAATCCTTATATTTCTGGTTCTCCATATTCGGAATTTATCCAACCAGATTTATCCACAGGACGTAGAATAGCACAAGAAATAAAATATGCTACAAAACAAAAAGTTTTAGATAAAATACTCACCTAACCGAACTAATCTACTGATTATTTAACGTTACCATAATTCCTATTTGAGCCCACAATCGATTTTCAGCCTCATCAAATATAACAGACTGTTTTCCATGAGCTACTTCTTTTGTAACCTCATAATCATAATAGGCAGGTAAACAATGCATGAAAATAGCATCAGGATTAGCTAGGCTCATGAGTTTCTCATCGATTGTGTATCCTTGGAATTCTTTGATTCGTTTTTCTTTTTCTGCTTCGTCACCCATAGAAATCCAGGTATCAGTTGCTATTATATCTGCATTTTTTGTAGAACCTTCAATGTTATCAGTTACCTCAACATTGACTCCAAATTTCTTTGCCTTTTCAACATAATATCCATCTGGCCAGTACTGTCTAGGAGCAACAATCTTCACATTCATCCCGACGATACCGCATCCAAGGAGATATGAGTGGGCCATGTTATTATTCCCATCGCCGATATATACAAAATTCAATCCTTTTAAGGAGCCTTTCTTTTCTTTAATGGTCATTAAATCAGTAATGACCTGGCATGGATGTTCTTTGTCATCAAGTCCGCTGATGACCGGTTTTGTTGCATGTTTTGCCAGCTCTTTCATATCATGATTGCTTTTTGCTCTGTACATAATAATATCAACATATCTCGATAACACCAGGGCCGTATCCTCTATCGTTTCTCCTCTTCCTAGTTGTATATCGTTTGTACTCAAAAAAATAGCATGACCTCCTAACTTTGTCATTCCTACTTCAAATGAAACCCTTGTTCTGGTACTTGATTTTTCAAATATCATTCCCAATGTTTTTCCTTTCATTAGTTCAATGGATTCCCCTCTTTTTGATTTTTGTTTTAACTTGATTCCAAGATCAATTATCTCTTCTAAATCGTCTTTGACATCTAACATTGAAATAAGGTCACGTTTCATCGAAGGAGGAATGTTATTTCCTCCTTTAAACGTATCGTTGTGGGAAAGTCTATATTCATAAAATCTATTTTGGAATTTGATTAGATGGGAGTTGACCTTGGGAATTTATTCAAAAAAGAAAAAATCTCGTTTAACGATTTACATGATAGGGTAATGGTCATCGATGCACATAACGTTCTTCATCAGTTTCTATCAATAATAAGGCAGAGAGATGGGACGCCGTTAAGGGATTCAAAAGGTCAGATAACCTCACATCTTTCAGGTCTTTTCTATAGAACAGCCAACATCATAGAAGCGCGAATACGACCCGTTTATGTTTTTGATGGTGAACCACACCCATTAAAGGCAAAAACAATTGAACAACGTAGAGAAAGAAGAGAGAAAGCAGAGATAGATTGGAAAGAAGCTTTGGAAAAAGGTGACATTGAAAAAGCCAGAACAAAGGCACAACAAACCTCACGAGTAACAGATGAAATTATCCAACAAAGTAAAGAACTACTTGATGCACTAGGTGTGCCTCATGTCCAGTCACTTTCAGAAGGTGAGGCGCAAGCAAGTTATATGGTCAAAAAAGGTGATGCTTATGCCGTTGGTTCCCAGGATTTTGATTGTCTATTATTTGGTACTCCAATTCTTGTAAGAAATTTAACTTCATCGGGACGGAGAAAACTGCCTAACAAAAAGGCCTATGTTAAGGTTAACCCTGAGTTAATAAGATTAAAACCTGGTCTTAAATCTCTAGATATCCTACAAAAACAACTAATTGACATGGCTATATTAATTGGCACAGATTTCAATGAAGGTATTAGAGGATATGGCTCAAAAAAAAGTTTAAATCTTATTAAAAAGGCTGGTAACGTGGAAAATGCAGTTGCTCTTGTTGGGGGATCTAACATCCCCACTATACAAGAAATCAAAGAAATCCGTAACATATTTCTAAATCCTAAGATAAGGGAAGATTATTCTCTCAGATGGTCAAAACCAGATAACGAGGCAGTTTTCAAAATATTATGTGATAGACATCATTTCTCGAGAGATAGAATAGAACCTGTTTTAAAAAAATTTTCAGCAGTTGAAGACATAATAAAACAAAAAAATCTATTGGACTTTGCATAGTCAGACAAATGACTTTTCACAGAATATCCACGATGAATGTGCTGTGGTTAGTCTGAGATTATACTTTTTATTTTGTCGAGATATTTTATTTTCAGGTATATTCTCATTTATTGTCACATATTTAGTATAATAAATGCTGTAAAAGTCTTATTAGTACAATAATTTTTGTTACATATGTTACATTGTTATTATTTAGTTATACTTTATAATTTTTATTGAAAATATTTATATAGCTCTCACCATATACTTTTAGTATTAAATATCCGGGAGGAAAAAAATGAAAAAGAAAATTGTAAGTATATTTGTATGTATGCTGTTGTTCGTTACCGTTGCATCGGTAACAGGGACCGAAATTGTTGATAAAAATGAAATGACATCCAGTATGCCGACTTCAACGATGGCAAACCGTGCTATGTGGGATTTACAGTTCCAATACGACGTAGGTGGTGATACCGGCTCTCTATATCTAGTTGGAGTTGCATTCGATGGAACATATTTTTATTGCCCTGAATTTAATAGTGCCACAATCTATAGATTTGACCATGATGGTAATTACGTAGATTCTATTACAATTCCAGGTGTGCCAAATCTGGTTGATCTAACCTATGATGGAACCTATGTTTATGGACCTTCTACAACAGGGACGGTTCTTTACGAAATGGATATGAATTCCCAGACTTTGGTTAGTTCAATTCCTTTACCATCGGCCAGTTACAATGTTGCCTATGATGCAGATGCTGATGGAGGTAATGGCGGTTTCTGGATTGGTCAATGGGATGCCCATCTTACACTTATTGATAGATCGGGTAGTACACTTGATACTATTACACCGCCAGAAAGTATGTTAGGTCTTGCTTGGGACCCCTGGACTGAAATCTCAGGTTACAATGGACCGTTCCTCTGGATTTTCACAGGTACATCTACTGGAGGACAAGGTGTAATTAAAGTAATTGATCTTGACACCAAAACAGTTGTTTCTGGAGTGGAACATAATGTAGCCCTTGATCTCGGTATGGGTATAGCTGGTGGTTTGGGCTTTACCACAGAGTGGGAAGAAGGCTTTGGTACACTTTATGGCATGATACAAGGTGCAGGTCCACCAGATGATTATATATTTGGCTATGAAATTTGCACGACAAATTCACCACCAAATACCCCAAGTACACCCAGTGGTCCAACGACAGGAATTGTAGGTACGTCCTACACATACTCGAGTACCACTACTGATCCCGAAGGAGACCAAGTAGCTTACTGGTTTGACTGGGATGACGGCACCAACAGCGGATGGACATCTTTCGTACCTTCTGGCGACCCTGGAAGCGCGACGAAACAATGGACATCGCCAGGTACCTACCAAGTAACAGCAAAAGCTAAGGATACTAACGGTGGGGAAAGTGGCTTTTCAACTCCATTAACCGTTGTCATAAGCTCAGGACCAGTCCTTGACATCGGTACGGTTACTGGTGGACTCTTTAGGGTAAGTGCACCTATCAACAACATCGGCGGTGACACTGCAACCAACGTCCAATGGACAATCGACCTCGCAGGTGGAGCATTTATTGGCGGAAGTAGTTCTGGTACAGAACCAAGTATCGCAGCAGCGGGATCAGTAACCGTTCAATCTGGGTTAATCATCGGTTTCGGATCTACAACGGTAACCGTCACGGCAACATGTACTGAGGGATCATCAGATACCAAGTCACAAACCGGATTTGTATTCTTGATCTTTATAATAGTGAACCCTGGTGGCGGCATATAATCCTACCATAAACTGGGAGTTTTTTCTCCCACCTTCTCATCTTTTTTAATTATTTGTGTTGATTACAATATTCTTTGAGTTAAACAAATTTTTATGATATGACTTCAACGAATTCTTTAGATTTTGAGCAAGATTCTGATTAAATTAGTATAAACCATTAAAGAATGACATTGATAAATGGCATCACATTTTGAAAAATTTATTATGTGATAGACATCATTTCTCAAGAGATAGAATAGAACCCGTTTTAAAAAAATTTCAGCAATTGAAGATATAATAAAACAAAAAAATCTGTTTGATTTCTGATATAATATTTTTAATGATGAAAAACAGTTAATATTATTCTTCTTTTGCTCTTGCTAAAATAACTATATTACAGATTATTATTCAAACGTAATATATCATCTGTTGTTATTACATTTTTCACACAAAAAACTTTATTAAAGATGTATTAAAACCATTAAAAGATACATGTATCCCGTTTTTAGCGCCTACTGGAGTTATATAATTTTATTGAAAATATTTATATACCTACTATCATATACTATTTATATCCGGGAGGAAAAAAATGAAAAAGAAAATTGTAAGTATATTTGTATGTATGCTGTTGTTCGTTACCGTTGCATCGGTAACAGGGACCGAAATTGTTGATAAAAATGAAATGACGTCAAGTATGTCAATCTCAACGATAACAAACCGTGCTCCTTGGGATCTGCTATTTAACCATGACCTTTTCGCACAAACTGGAGGTGTAAGTAGATCAGGTTGCGAATTTGATGGCACATATTTCTATAGTACTGTCTGGAATTCCAACTTAGTTGATAGATATGATAGTAGTGGTAACATTATTGAAACATTCTCAATAGCTGGTGTTTCTGGCTTACGTGACCTTGCATGGGACGGAACCTACATGTACGGTGGTGCCGCTGCTGGTACAATTTGGGAAATGGATTTCACTAACAAGGTTTTAATAAGTTCAATATCAGGCGGTTTCCAGAGTCGTGCAATAGCCTATAACGACGATGATGACACGTTCTATTGTTCAAATTTTGCTGACCCTGCCTGGGAAGTAGATCGTACTGGCGCCATAGTTAACACTTGGAGCTTTGTTACCACCACATCAACATACGGATTTGCATATGATTCGTTATCATCTCCAGGTCAACTATATCTATGGGTCTTTGACCAGGGCGGTGGAGGTGGAAGTCCACAGTTAATACATCAGTGGGATCTCACTGCTGGCGCATTTACTGGTTTCACGTACGATGTACAACAAGATATAGGCTCAGGTACTGGCATCGCTGGTGGTTTATTCCTCACCACCGAGTATGATCCAAGTATTGCAGTTATTGGAGGTATATATCAAGATGGTGATTCAACACTTAATACTGATTGGCTTTTCGGTTATGAACTGTGCTCTTTAAATTCACCTCCAGATATTCCATCAACTCCTTCTGGAGAAGATGAAGGAATAACAGGTGTAGAATATACGTTTACCACGAGTACAACTGATCCTGAGGGAGAAGATGTCTATTATTGGTTTGACTGGGGAGATGGAACAGATAGTGGTTGGGTAGGACCATACGGTTCAGGAGATACAGGAAGCGCATCACACGCATGGGATGAGGCAGGAGATTTTGATGTCAAGGTTAAAGCAAAGGATGTTAATGATATTGAAAGTGACTGGTCAGGTGTGCATACAATCACCATTGTTTCAGGACCACTAATTGATATAGGTGCAGTTACTGGTGGATTATTTAAAGTAAATGCAAAAATCAGAAATGAGGGTGCCGTAGCAGCAACTGGTGTACAGTGGAGTATTAATCTTGTAGGGGGCGCATTTATCGGCAAAGAAACATCTGGCACAGATGATATTCCTGCAAGTGGAGAAATAACTGCAACTTCTAGTTTAATCATTGGATTTGGGGCAACAGTCGTAACCGTTACTGCAGAGATACCAGAAATGTCAGATACAAAAGAACTAGATGGGTTTGTATTCTTGTTCTTTATAAAGGTTAACCCTGGCGGCGGCTTATAAACCTACCACAAAATGGGAGTTTTTTCTCCCACCTTCTTATCTTTTTTAATTATTTGTGTTGATTATGATATTCTTTGAGTTAAACAAATTTTTATGATGTGACTCCAACGAATTCTTTAGATTTTGAGCAAGATTCTAATTGAATCAGTATGAGCCATCAAAGAATGACATTGATAAATAGCATCATGTTTTGAAAAACATATTTTGAATTATATTGACATTTAAAGTTAAAAATAGCGTAAAAACCTATTATTGAAACAAAAAATAAGTCAAGGCAAAAAGATAAATAGTACATATTAATATATTAATACCCATACCATAGGAGGCTTTAAAGCATCTTATGTATAAATAAACACATGGGGAAATAATATGAAAAGAATTATTGTAGGGAAAAAATTGGTATTTTTGGTAGCAATTGTTCTTGTTGGAGTGAGTGTCATACCAAGTATGAGCGGTACAGATGTAGTAACTGAAGAGAACGAAAACATTAGAATAACAGTTCAAAATGATGAAGATGTAATAACAATCAATTATCAAATAAGTGAATTTACATCAGAAGAAGTAACTATTGATGGAAATAGCTATTTAAGACTTACTTTAGACGATGAATCAAACATTATGCTTAAAGGAAAACCTGAACTTCCGAATATCTGTCGGAGTATTATTATTCCAGATGACTTAAAAATGGAAGTAATAGCTACACAATCTCAATATCAAGAATATGAAGGAATACAGATAATCCCATCAAAAGGACACCTACCTCGAACTGTAAATCCTGATGATGTGCCCTATGAATTTGACGGGATTTATAACGAAAATAAGTGGTTTCCAGAAAAAATTGTAGAATTAAGGGAACCTTATATATTACGTGACTTTAGAGGTCAAGTAGTTGAAATTAATCCATTCCAATATAATCCTGTAGAAGAAAAACTGCGTTTCTATACTGAAATAACTATAGAAGTTTATCCAAATGGCCCCGATACGGTAAACTGTATAATCAGAGATGAATTACCTTCTAAGATAGATTTCGATTTTAAGCAGATTTATGAAAGACATTTCATCAACTTAAACACCATTTTCACTAATCGTTATGATCCCGTTGGAGAACGAGGAAACATGCTTGTTATAACCTATGATAGTTTTTGGGATACCATGGTACCTTTTGTTCAGTGGAAAAATATGAGGGGCGTTTCAACTGAGATGGTTAAGGTTTCAACTATTGGCAATGCCAATGCAATAAAAACATATATTGAAGATTATTACGATGACTATGGCCTTTCCTTTGTCTTGCTGGTAGGGGATGCAGCACAGGTGCCTACACTATATACTTCGCCTTATACATATTCTGCGTCAGATCCAAGCTATTCATATATTGTTGGGAATGATAATTATCAAGATTTGTTTGTCGGTCGTTTTTCTGCACAAAACACTGGACAGTTAGAAACCCAAGTTGAACGATCAATTGAATATGAAAAATTTCCGCAATCTGGTGCAGATTGGTATCATAAAGGAACCGGCATTGCTTCCAATCAAGGACCTGGCGACGATGGTGAATATGACGATGAACATATGGATTATATAAGAGACGATCTATTAGCATATACATATACACTGGTTGATCAGATCTATGATCCCTCTGCCACATCTGCTATGGTTACAACTGCGCTAAATGATGGTCGAAGTACTGTAAATTACTGTGGTCATGGGTCTCCAACCTCCTGGGGTTCTAGCGGTTTCAGTAATAGTAATGTAAACGCGTTAACAAATGATAATATGCTCCCTTTTATTAGTTCAGTCGCATGTAATAACGGAGAATTCGATAACTACGATGCTTGTTTTGCAGAGGCATGGCTCAGAGCAACCAATAATGGAGAACCAACCGGTGCAATAGGTGTGTTTGCATCAACACAGAGTCAAAGCTGGGATCCACCAATGGATGCACAGGACGAAATAATTGATATTTTGATAGAATCATATGAAGACCATAAAAGGATCACCTACGGTGCTTTATGTTTTGAAGGGACCATGCATATGATGGATGAGTACGGTTCAAGTTGCTATGACGAAACCGATACTTGGACTGTTTTTGGAGATCCGACACTACAAGTGCGAACTGATACACCAGATACTATGACAGTCGCCCATAATTCAATAATTCCGATAGGTTCAACCTCGTTTGATGTAGATGTAACTGGGGTTGAGGGTGCTCTATGCGCTATCTCACATGATTATGAATTACTTGGACATGGATATACTGATGATTCTGGTCGTGCGGTTATCACCTTTGATGATCCCTTACCTTATATGGATGGTGTTGACCTAGTAGTTACAGGATATAATAAAATTCCGTACACTGCTTCATTACAGGTTGGGGATAGTTATCCACCTTATCCACCAACTGTTGATGGTCCACCATCAGGAAAGCCAGGAAAAGAATATGAGTATACCTCTGTCACAACAGACCCTGAAGAAGATCAAATTTTCTATATGTTTGACTGGGGAGATGGAACCTTTAGTGAGTGGCTTGGACCATACAACTCAGGGGAATCAGTAACTGCATCTCACGCTTGGCCAGCTGTAGGAGATTATGAAATAAAGGTAAGAGCTAAGGACATTGATGGTGGTGCAGGTTATTGGTCGGATCCGTTTCCACTTCACATTGGCTTGCCTGCTCTTGAAGTAAGCGTTATCAAGGGTGGACTTACTAAAGTTAGTGCGGCAATCAAAAATATCGGTCTTGCTGAAGCAGACGACATAAATTGGCAGATCACCTTAGATGGTGGTTTAATCCTGCTGGGCAAAGAAACTACTGGCACAATCCAAACTATCCTTGCTGGTGAAGAAGAAGAAGTAAGGTCTGGATTGATATTTGGATTTGGACAAACAAGAGTTACCGTTACTGCAGATATACTGGAAGGTTCATATGTAAGAAATCAGGGTGCCTTTGTACTGTTGTTTTTTATAAGTGTTCTACCCGGTGGCGGCTAATAATAAAGCCAGTATGAAACCCTATGATATGTGTAACTTTACTCAGTATACTGGAATTGCGTAGGAATGAAAGATGACGGGGAAAACGAGAATACTCCATATAATAATAGCAGCTTTTTTACTTTCTGCCAGTTGTGTAAACTTAATATCAGCCGAAACTAATGAACTTGATTATCAAAATATCTTGAATTTTCAACCATTATCTGAACCTCCTGAACCAATACGACAAGTTGCTGAGTTTGAACCAATGGAAGGCGTGTTAATCCGTTATTCCTTCGGTATTTCCTATGAAATTATAGCAGAAATGGCAGAAGATGTGGAAGTGGTTACAATCGTTGCCAGCTCATCTCAACAAAATTCTGTAATATCACAATACCAAAACAATGGAGTAAATCTAAATCATTGTAGTTTCTTAATAGCTCCTAGTGACAGTTACTGGACAAGAGACTATGGCCCTTGGTTTGCATTTACCGGAAATGATGAATTAGGTGTTGTCGACTTTATATACAATAGGCCACGTCCCAATGATAATGCAATCCCATCAGCATATGCAACGGACCAGGGACTACCGTGTTATTATATGCCTCTCGAGCATGCTGGAGGTAACTATATGACCGATGGACAAGGGATATCAGTTTCAACAGATTTGGTATGGACTGAAAATCCAGGATATACCCACCAGGAAATAGACGAAATGGTAAATGATTATCTTGGTGTCACTACCTATCACGTTGTACCAGATGTAAATGGTCAATATATTAAGCACATCGACTGTTGGGGCAAATATCTAGCACCCGATGTAATAATGATACGAGAAGTTCCTCCAAGTCACTCACAATACGATGAAATCGAAGCAGCAGTTGATTATTTTGAATCACAGATAAGTTGTTATGATACGCCGTACGAAATCGCACGGGTTTACACACCAAACAACCAACCATATACCAACTCACTTATTCTTAACGACAAAGTCCTGGTTCCAATAACCGGAAGTCAATGGGATGATGACGCCATTGCTTCATATCAAGCGGCTATGCCAGGATATGAAGTTCTCGGATTCACTAATGCCGGCTTTCCGTCCTGGCAGTCAACAGATGCACTCCACTGTAGAGCCAAAGGAATACCAGATAGAGGAATGTTGTACATAGAACATACACCATTATATGGTGTTCAAAATGGAGATGCCGGTGTTGATATACAAGCAAAAATAGTACCATACAGTGAAGAAAGCCTAATCAGTGATTCAACTCGCGTATACTGGAAAGAAGAAAATGGAACTTGGGATTCCGTTCAAATGACATCTTTGGGAAATGACTATTACCATTCTATTATCTATCCTCAGGAAGATGGTGCAACCGTTTATTATTACATTCATGCAGAAGATATTTCTGGTAGAAGCGGAAACCACCCCTATATTGGCGAGGAAGGAGCACATTCATTTATAGTAAATATTACTGCAACCAATAATCCGCCAGAAAAACCAAGCAAACCATCAGGTGAGACTCAAGGTCAAACCGGGACATCGTACCCCTATTCTACAAGTGCAATTGATCCCGATGGTGATAAGTTAGAGTATGGATGGGACTGGGATGGAGACAACACAGTTGATGAATGGGATAATAACAACAGTAACTATTATCCCTCTGGAGCACCTATTTCCACTTCCCATGCGTGGCCCACCGATGGCACATACAATATAAAAGTGAAAGCAAAAGACATTTATGGTGAAGAAAGTGAATGGTCAGATCCTCTTTCAGTAACTATGCCAAAAAATAAGGGAATGTATTTCACATTGCTTGATTTTTTAGAGCGATTCTTTCCTCAGATTTATTTATTATTTAGCAAACTGCTACAATTTTAGTTAGATTGATATAAAATCTTCTTAATTTTCCCTTTTTTAATTATTTAATATTTCTATGTTGATCACTTAGATCTCAGGCATTTGTACTTTTTTAGGATTCCTATCGCTCATAGATACTTTTTAATATAAGTTGCAAATATATATTAGCGGGGTAAATATGGAAGGTAAAAAAAACTATAGAAATAAATTATTGAAGCTGGAGGCATTAATTGTAGCTTGTGTTTTTCTGTTGAGCGGTTTATCTATACTTTCTGGAGCGGATGAAAGAAAAGGTACAACATCTAATGATTATAGTGTTATCATTACTAGAACAGATGCATTCGGTGTAGATGTCAGTTTATCTATTAATGATTTCAATACCGAAATTATTGAAGCCAATACAATAATGTATGAACGATTAAAACTACAGAGCGGTGGTTTTACAGCTGAATACGGCAAAGCCGAATTACCAACCATCAGTTTCTACGTAGCAATTCCTCAAGAAGCAGAAATAAGTTTTAATTATGAAACATCGGATTACATGCTCCTTCAGGATTACAATATATATCCATCTCAGCCTCCAAAACCAGAGACTGATGGATACATGGATCCGCCATTTACAAAAAATGAAAGTTTTTACTCCACAAATGAATATTATCCTTCCTCTGTCGTCCAAGTCAGTCCTACGATGACCATACGAGGTTGTAGATTTGTAATGGTTTCTGTATTTCCATTTACTTATAACCCTGTAACTAAGATCATAAAAGCTTATAATGATATAAGCATCAGCATTGACTTCATTGGAGGGACTGGAGAATTCATCCCCGAAAGATTACGCTCAATATACTACCAACCACTTTTAGATGCTTTTCTGGTTAATTCAAATATTGTGGAAAGAGCAAAGTTGAACAATCCACAAACTCCTGGTGGAAGATTATCCAAAGAAGATAGAGCAGATCTTTTAATCGTTGTCTATGATGATTTCTATGAGGAAATATTGCCTTTGGCTGAATGGCGTCATGCAACTGGTATTGAAACCAAGGTAGTAAAATGGTCAGACATTGGAACAACATCCGCTGAATTACGTAGTTATGCACACAGTGCCTATAACGATTGGGAGTTACCGCCATCGTTTCTTCTCATTGTTGGAGATGCAGATCATGTCCCTGTAAATTATATATATAACCATCCATACCATGGAAGTAACACAGGAACTGACCTTTGGTATGTGGCTAATGACGATACCGATTATTTTCCATTTATGCACGAAGGAAGAATATCAGTTGACAATGAAGCTGAACTTATAACTGTTGTAAATAAGATACTTGATTACAGCAAAACACCATACATGGGCTCTAATTGGTTTAATAATGTCCTTCTTGCTGCGAAAGAAGAATCTGGAAGATATTTTGTTTGGGGTTCAGAAACAGTATACAACTTTCTTAACCCTCTTGGATACAACGTTATCAGGCAATATCAAGGTACAACCCCCCCTGGATCTACACAGGGAGTCATAGATGCAATTGATAATGGAGTTATTATTGCCAATCATCGAGACCACGGTGCATGTGAAAATGATGGCTACTCATATACAGGATGGTCCGCTCCCCGGTTTGACACAACAAACATCCTAAATGACATTGATAACGGTGAAATGTATCCAGTTATGTTCAGTTTAAACTGTGACAGCGGATGGTTTGATGGAGAGACAGACACCAATAGTGGAAATTATGAGTCAATTGGTGAAGTAGGTATTAGAGTTCCTAACGGATTCATAGCAGTAGTAGCCCATACAAGAGTCAGCTACAGTGGTTACAATGATGAATTAGGTCGAGGTCATTATGACGCAATGTTCTCAGATTTTGATCCTAATTACCCAGATGGCAGTTCTACAAATCCATACAGTACAGAGGTTTATAGGATATCTCAAGTAATGAATTATGCTAAATTCTGGATGTATGACAAATATGTAGCACCTGGCGGCTGTCCTCCATATCCCTGGACTCCAAACGAGCAAATATCAAGAATCACATTTGAGATGCTACACGTCCATGGTGATCCAACCACAGACATATGGTTAGCATTTCCACAAGCTCTTACAGTAGATCATCCTATAATGATTCAATATGGTTCAAGCATTTATGAGGTCACTGTTGAAAGCGATGGAAATCCTGTCGAAGGTGCATTAGTTTGTATGAATCAGCCCAATGGAGCCTATGCAAAAGGTTTAACCGATTCCTCAGGTGTTGCTGAATTAGAATTAGACATTGGATTACCAGATGAAGTAATTTTAACGGTTACAGCCCATAATCATCTATACTATCAAAGTAGCATTCAAGTTGGTAGTAGTTACCCACCTTACCCACCAACTGTTGATGGTCCACCATCAGGAAAGCCAGGAAAAGAATATGAATACACCTCAATTACAACAGATCCTGAAGATGACCAAATTTTATACTTGTTTGACTGGGGAGATGGAACCTTTAGTGAGTGGCTTGGACCATACAACTCAGGGGAATCAGTAACTGCATCTCACGCCTGGCCAGCTGTAGGAGATTATGAAATAAAGGTAAGAGCCAAGGACGTCGAAGGCTCCATAGGTTATTGGTCAGACCCATTTCCGCTTCATATTGACTTGCCCGCTCTTGTTGTAGGTGTTATCAAGGGTGGACTTGCTAAAATAAGTGTTGCAATCAAAAATACTGGTCTTGCTGAAGCAGACGACATAAATTGGAAGATCACGTTAGATGGTGGTTTTATCCTGCTGGGCAAAGAAACTACTGGCACAATCCAAACTATCCCTATGGGTGAAGAAGAAGTAGTAGTAAGATCTGATTTTATATTTGGATTTGGACAAACAAGAGTTACCGTTACTGCAGATATACTGGAAGGTTCATATGTAAGAAATCAAGGTGCCTTTGTACTGTTGTTCTATATAGATGTTCTACCTGGTGGTGGCTAATAATACTACCAGGAGTCTCCCTTTCTCTTTTCTTTTTAATGTTTTAAAAATTCGCAGCTCTTTTTCTTCTTTTTACTTTTATATGAACGTCAAGGTAAGCTTAGGTAACTCCTAGTATTGTTTAACTATTTTAAACTCATCAATTCCTTCAAGTAAAGCTAATTTTTCGCCATTATCCCAATCTACCCAGATAAGGGTCTCATCTGATGATTTCTCTACTTTAAAAACCGTCCCTTTGTCTCCTGCTTTCAGTCGTGTCCATGTGTCGTTCATAAAGATTATTTGAACTCGATCTCCAACTTTCACAGCTTTTTTCATTTCCAGTTTTCAACTCCATTTGCTTAATTAATTCATGCGGATACCGGGACTCGAACCCGGGCAATTGGCTTGGGAAGCCAATATCATAACCACTAGATTATATCCGCGATTCTAAGGAGTAAAATACATTTATTGTTTTAGTATTTTGTCCTAAAAAAACTAAATTCATGACAGGTATCAATTTTTTTCTTTTTGTAGAGTCTACTAGATTTATAAAATAAAAAGAAGAAAGAATTTTATGATTCAAATACTCTCCAAAAGCTTCAACATATATTTATAGAATTTATCAACTGTGCTGATATGCACTTGCTCTTCTGGAGAATGAGGGTATTTAATGGTTGGTCCTATAGATATCATGTCCATTCCTGGGAATTTCTCTCCTATGATTCCGCATTCTAACCCAGCGTGGATTGCTTCTACTGTTGGTTCTTCACCATACATCTCTTTAAAGATTTTCTTTGAAAGGGTTAGTAGATTCGAATTCAGGTTGGGTTTCCAACCAGGATATGGTGTTTCTTCAGTAATCTTTGCACCAGAAAGCGATGCAGTTGCACGTATTCTGTCGCGGAAATCTTGCAGAGCTGACATAATAGAACTTCTTGAACTCAAACCTATCAATGCATTATTCTCATCTAAAGAAACCGTTGCAAGATTCGTGGACGTTTCTACAAGGTCTGGAATGTCATAACTCATTTTATCAACACCATGGGGAAGACCATGCAAGAGATTCAATAGTTTTGCTTGGGAGTTTTTATCAAGTGTCTTGTTAAGTTTTTCAATGTCTTCTATTTCCATTTTAAAGTTTGGATCGATGGGTTTAATCTCTTCCAATATATCCTTTTCTTCAGCTTTTAAATCAGTTATAAAAGAGCCTTTGTCTGTTTTGCTTATGGAAACTTTTGCATATGCTTCACGAGGTATTGCATTATGTTTATCTCCGCCTTTTATATCAGTTAGACGAAGGTCATGGTTTTGTGATGTTTTCCAGAGCATACGTGCTAGAAGTTTTACTGCATTTCCTCTCTGTTCATGGGCATCTACACCGGAATGCCCCCCTCTGAGGCCTAAGATTTTAATAAGAATGCTGTTCATATCTTTGTCATTCTGTTGTTTCTTTATTGACAGTTTTATCTTTGAATCACCACCACCAGCACATCCAACAGTTATAACACCAAAGTCTTCACTATCAATATTTAGCATTATCTCTCCTGTTAACATGTCTGATTTCAGCGCAAACGCACCTGTAAGCCCAGTTTCCTCATCAACAGTAAACAACGCCTCTATAGGTCCATGTTTCAATGTCTTATCTCCTAATACAGCAAGGCTTGCTGCAACACCTATGCCATCGTCTACTCCAAGGGTTGTACCATCAGCTATAAGAATATCGCCCTCCAACTTGAGTTTTATTGGATCTTTGGTAAAATCATGATCGACGTCACTGTTTTTCTCACAAACCATATCCATATGGCTCTGCAAAATAACAACTGGTCTATCTTTCATCCCAGAGCTTGCAGGTTTTGAAATGACAACATTACCTGGCTTATCGGTTTTTGACTTCAAACCCTGTTGTTTTGCAAAATCTAAAAGATATTCTCTAATTTTCTCCTCATGTTTTGAACAGTGTGGTATTTTTCTGATCTCGTCAAAGTGTTTCCATAAAACTTTCGGTTCTAACTTCTCAATAACTGACATATCTATGCCTCCCTTAAATTAAAAAATGGTAATACAACAACAAATAAAAAAGGTTTGCTCAGAAGTTTTACATGTAATCACACTTTGATATTTTTTTAGAAATAGTTTATATAATCCTCTTCTATATACCGAGAGAAAGGAGGCGATTTATATGGATTGGGGAATGAAAAACAGAATATCAAGAATTATTAAAAAAGATGGTCATACGGTTATGCTTGCTGTTGATCATGGGTATTTTATGGGACCTACAACAGGACTTGAAAAACTTGACGAAATGGTAAAACCGCTATTGCCTTATGCTGACGTACTTATGCCAACTAGAGGGGGCTTAAGGAACTACATCCCACCAGAAACAGATATTCCTATTTGTTTACGTGTATCTGGAGGTACTAGCATTCTAAATGAAACAAATCTCCTTCATGAAGGCATCATTGTATCAATGGAGGATGCTATTAGACTTAATGTTTCAGCTGTTGCTTTTTCTATACTTGTAGGTCAGCCTTTTGAAAGAGACACATTACTTGCATTCACACAGGTTATTGATGAAGCAAATCGTTACGGCATTCCAGTACTTGCGGTTACTGCGGTTGGCAAAGGACTCGGTAAAGATGCACGATATTTATCACTAGCTTCAAGAATGGCGGCAGAATTGGGAGCGAGCATTGTTAAAACATATTTCTGTAAAGATTTTGAAAAAATTGTTGAAACATGTCCTGTTCCAATTGTTATTGCTGGGGGGAAAAAAATCCCAGAAAAAGATGCATTACAAATGACATATGATGCTCTTCAGGCAGGAGCAATCGGTGTGGATATGGGACGAAATGTTTTCCAAAGCAGCAACCCTGTAAGTATGATCAAAGCAGTAAACGCTATTATCCACAAAAAATACACACCGAAAGAAGCATACGACCTATTCAAATCAAATAAATAAAAAACACCATAGATTTATATAAAAAATCACCTTTACCATCAAAAAATATGAGGGAGACGAAAAATGGACCCATTATTGATTTTAGGCATAATCATCATCTTTGTTGTAGTAATCTTTTTGCTTATATTTGTAAGCTACTATAACAGGATTATTAGGCTAGAAAACAGAATAGATAATTCATGGGCACAAATTGATGTTCAACTCAGAAGAAGAGCAGAGCTCATTCCAAACCTCATGGAAACCGTCAAAGGCTATATGAAGCATGAAAAAGAAGTGCTTGAAAATGTAACCAAAGCACGAACATCTCTTATGGATGCAAAGACACCACAAAAAAACATTGAAGCAGATAACATGCTTACTGGAGCATTAAAAACACTATTTGCAGTAGCAGAAAATTATCCTGATTTAAAGGCAAATCAGAATTTCTTGAACCTACAGGATGAACTCACCCACACCGAGGATAAAATTGCTTATTCCAGACAACACTACAATGATACTGTTTTATCATTTAACAACACAATAGAGACATTCCCTGGCAACTTTTTTGCACGCAGAATGGGAAAGAAAGAACGAGAGATGCTACAAATTCCAGAAGCATCTAGGGAACTGCCAAAAGTAAAATTCTAAATGATTGTAAACGTTTGATACCATGGCAAAACATCTGCAGATGGAAGATCATATCCGGAAAAACAAGCGCAACACTATACTCGTTTGTACAATTATGGCGATATTGTTTTTAGGTGTTGTTTTTGCCTTTGGGTATATCTTTACAGGAAGTATATATCTCGGACTTATATTCGGAATCCCTATTGCAATTGCATACGTTGCCATAACTTATTCATTTTCTGTACAGACAGTAATATCTGCAGCTAAAGCTCGTCCTGCAAACCCACATGTAAGAGAGGAAAAATTATTCATCTATAAAGTTGAAGAAATGGCTATAGCTGCAGGCCTTCCAACTCCAAAGGCGTATGTCCAGGAATCAGACAATATTAATGCATTTGCGACAGGTAAAAAACCAGAGAATGCAGTGATTTGTGTAACAACAGGCGCTCTACGAAAACTGGATAAGGATGAACTTGAAGGCGTTATGGCCCATGAAATGAGCCACATAAAGAATCATGATATTCTTATTGCGACAGTGACACTAGCTGTTGTTGGTACAATAGCTCTTCTTGCTGAAATTCTGTTCTATTCAATGTTTTGGGGTGGTGCCGGTAGAGGCAGAGGGAGAGGCGGGGGTAACGCTATCATTCTTGTTTTAGCAATTCTGCTTGTAATACTTGCACCTATATTTTCGAGACTCGTTTATCTTGCAATATCAAGAAGAAGAGAATACCTTGCAGACTCAAACGGTGCATATCTAACTAGAAACCCTGAAGGACTTGCGAAGGCTCTTGGGAAAATAAAAGCAGATCATCCAAAGGGGAAGCCCAAAGGATCAAAGACTGTAGCCCCTCTTTACATTGCAAACCCATTTAAGCAGCAAAACATAGAATCTATTTGGTCAACACATCCCCCAATCGATGAGAGAATTAGAAGATTGAGATCGATGTAATTTTTCTAATCTGTAAAAAAAGCTATTAAACATTTACTGATAATCAGGCTTGTGTGTCGTTATGGAAAAAATGAAAGTTGCAATGTATTACAATAATAACGATGTAAGAATCGAAGAGATGCCCATACCAGAAATCAACGACAATGAACTCTTGGTAAAGATCCGTGCAAGTGGCATCTGCGGCAGCGACGTGATGGAATGGTACCGTATCAAGAAAGCGCCTCGAGTACTTGGCCACGAGATGTCTGGAGATATTGTAGAAGTTGGGAAAAACGTAAAAAAATACAAGGTTGGTGATAGAGTATTTGTCTCTCATCATGTTCCTTGTAACAATTGCAGATATTGTCTAAATGATCAATATACACTCTGCAATACACTACATTCTACAAATTTTTATCCTGGAGGTTTTGCAGAATATCTGAAAGTTCCAGAAATAAATGTTGATAAGGGCGTATTTCTTCTTCCTACGGAGATGTCCTATGATGAGGGTGTCTTTATTGAACCGTTGGCCTGTGTTGTACGAGGAATGCAAATTGCTGAGATGAAACCAGGACAAAGCGTCCTTATCATCGGTAGCGGCATCGCTGGATTGCTACAAATAAAACTTGCACGGGCATTGGATGCTGGTCGAGTTATAGCTACAGATATTGACGATTATCGGTTAAAAACAGCAAAAAAAATGGGTGCTGATGTGTCTATACATGCAAAAGAAAATGTCCCAGAACAGGTGAAAAAACATAACAAGGGAAAACTTGCTGATCTTGTTGTCATATGTACAGGAGTACCATCTGCAATAAAACAAGGATTGCGATCAGTTGACCGTGGTGGTACAATTCTTTTTTTTGCTCCGACAGAACCCGGCGTGGAAATACCATTTCCATTGTTTGATTTATGGAATAAGGGAGTTACAATGGTTTCAACTTATGCTGGCAGTCCTAAGGATATTGCCATGGCAATTGATCTTATCAAATCAAAAAAAGTGGAGGTTACAGACATGATTACTCATAAGCTTTCACTTTCAGAAGTGGCTAAAGGTTTCAAATTGGTGGCTGAGGCAAAAAATTCTATCAAAGTAATTATTGAGCCTCAGAAATAACCATTTTTATAAGCTAATCTAAAAAAGAATGAGAAAGAAAAATTGAGGTAAGGTAGATTTCTCAGTTATTCGTTTTTTCCTTTTTCCTCATCTAGCTTGTATTCGCCTGGTTCTACAACAGGTTTTTTCTCTGCCATATAATAAAATAGCGCAAAAAATACCAATATCGCAAATATAAAAATGATAGCAAACAAGATTATCGCTCCAACTATAATCCCTGCAACGAAAATCTCTCCGAGCCATATGAGCACACCGGAAAAAAGTAGATAGAAAAGCCCGATAATTATACCTGCAACGATTAAAGCTGCTAGCAAAGCCGCTAGCAATCCTTTAATCATCTTGTCAAACCCCCAATCAAGGTTCCAGCTATTCCACCAGATCCCGAAGTCCCTCTACCAGATGGTAGAAACGGCGTTAATGCAGTTGCAAGATTACCAAGATTCATTGATTGAATAATTATTTTGCCAGGTCCTCTTAGAGTAGTTAAAAAGATTCCTTCGCCGCCAAAAAACACGGTTTTTATCCCTTTAACCCGCTCTATATCATAGGCTACGGTGCCATCCCAGCCTACCACACTGCCTGTGTCAACCTTCATAACCTGATCTGGCTTAAGATCAAACTCGACAAAATCACCACAAGCATGAATAAACACTGTACCAGTTCCTGACAATTTTTCAAGTATGAATCCCTCTCCACCGAAAAACGCTGCTCCAAGTCTCTTCTGAAAAGCTATACTCATATCAACTGAATCCTCGGCTACAAGGAAAGCATCCTTCTGAACGAGAAATTCTTTGCCTGTTGATAGCTCTATCGGTTTTATTGTACCAGGAGCGTTACCACCAAAAGATACAAGAGCTGTTCCTCCTGCAGATGTAAACTCAGTGAGAAATATTGTCTCCCCTGCAAATTTCCTTCCTATTCCCTTCAAAAGTCCTCCTCTCATTTTTGCTTCCATATTAATATTGGCGCTCATATAAACCATTGAGCCTGCTTCAGCAAAGATTTTTTCACCAGGATCTATTTGAAGAGTTACCAGCTGTAAATTATCTCCCGATATCTTATATTTCATCTAAATCGCCTAACTTTACTCCCTGTTTGTAATGAGTGTTTTATGCTAAAAGTTTTCTCATAAAAATCAAAAAAATCATTATTTAACATCAAAAGTTTATAATTAATTACATTATTCCAGTGCACAATGAAAAAACTCAAAGCTATCTGGGAACTTATGCGATTAGAACATGGCATCATGATCGCTATTGCAATACTTGTTGGGTCTTTGATAGCGGAGAAAACATTTCCTGTTTTTGATAAGTTTATTCTTGTATTTTTTACTGCATTATTTCTTGAAGCAAGTACATTTGCTCTTAATGATTATTATGATTTAGATATTGATAAAAAAAATAAGAGAATGGATAGGCCTTTGGTGAGAGGAGATCTATCTCCGAAAACAGCTTTGTATCTGTTTACTGTATTTTTTCCGCTCGGCATTATCTGCTCGTATTTCGTCAATCTTACCTGTTTTATCATTGCCCTTATTACGGCACTTTTTGCTATATTATATGATGTTCAATTAAAAAAAATAAAATTACTTGGAAATTTCTTCATAGCCTATGTAATGGCCATTCCATTTATCTTTGGAGGAGCTGCAGTACTTAAAGAAAATACCTTCGTAATAAATTTGTCTCCTGCAATTTTTATTGTTGCTCTTATTGCTTTCCTTGCGGGTGCAGGCAGAGAAATAATGAAAGATGTGATGGATTTTAAAGGAGACAAAGAAAAAGGAGTGAAATCATTTCCAAAGTACATCGGTGTTCACAAGTCAAATATGCTCTCTGCCATTTTTTACATTATTGCTATTGCTCTCAGTTTCCTTCCTTTTTTTATAAGTAGTTATACTTTTTACTATAAGAATTATTACTATCTTGTACTAATCCTACTTACAGATACTATGCTTTTAGCTACATCTTTACAGTTAATTTTTAAGAAGCAGGTGAACATGAAATTTTATAGGAAATTTACTTTAACGGCGTTGTTCGTAGGTCTTCTTGCCTTCTTGATTGGAACTTTTACAGGGTAAGGTGAAAAGTATATGTTTCAAAATGATATTGTTGGAGTAGCACTTGTTTACATCTATGTTGCTGTTCTTCTTATTTTCACTGAAAAAATTCTCCCTAAGAGATATCCCATAGCAAGCAGAAAAATTCTTCATATTATGACGGGCAATATTGCTTTTCTATTGCCTGTTTTTCAGACGCGTGAAGTTATGGTATTTTTAGCAGCAGGCCCCTTTATTCTTTTTACTTTTTTGATGAGCCCCTACTCCCCCATTAAATCTATAAAAGGTAAAACATCTGAATCAGGTCATGGCCTAGGGCTTGTTTATTATGCCATAGCATGGACCGTCTTAGCATATTTCTTTTTTGACGCAAAAGAAACCATAGCAATCGGTATCCTTGCAATGTCATATGGTGACGGACTTGCTTCACTTATTGGTATTAAATATGGTAAGAAGAAATATCAGGTATTTGAAGATGTGAAAAGTTATGTAGGATCAACTGCCATGTTTGTTTTTATCTTTATTTTGATGGTTATTGCTTTACTCTATTACCAAATGTTCTCTTCAACCATTCCTCCTCTAATATTTGAGACATTAGTTCTACTATTATTCATTGCAGGTATTTCAACAATTGTTGAAGGAATAACTCCAATGGGTTTGGATAATCTTTCAGTGCCTTTTGTAACAGCTACATTATATTGGATTGTGATGGTGATGTAAGTTACATGCGTCTGATAATAGTTGACGGACTTGATGGTGTCGGTAAGGATACCCATGCTCAATTGATTAGCTATCGATATGAACAAAAAGACGAAAAGGTCATTATTCGCTCCCATCCTGAATCAGATAATTTTTATGGAATAAAAGCAAAAAAAGCACTCTTAGGAAAAGGTAAAATTAATCGATTGAAGGCCTCTGTTTTCTATGCTTTGGATGTCCTTCGTTCACTTAGAATCTATTATCGCAAACCTAAGCATGATACACTTATTATTGTTAGATATCTCATGGGTATTGCCTATCTTCCAAAAGTTTCAGGCAGACTAGCATATAAAGTTTTTGAGAAGTTGGTTCCCATTTCTGATTATATGTTTTTTTTGGATGCATCTCCAGAAGAGTTGCTGAAGAGAATTAGTAGGCGAAATGAAACAGAGATGTTTGAGACATATGATGCTCTTGTTGAGGTGAGGGAAAAGGCCTTAGCTCTGGCTAAGGGTTGGTATATTATTGATACAGCTCTCCCTATTGA
The DNA here is from genome assembly GCA_030619765.1 of Thermoplasmatota archaeon. Taxonomy (GTDB): domain Archaea; phylum Thermoplasmatota; class E2; order DHVEG-1; family DHVEG-1; genus JAGLML01. Next base: position 17,969 of record JAUXAU010000012.1, on the reverse strand, counting down.
AAAAACCTTTTCTCAAATTGAAGTCATATTAGATATGCTTGATAAAAAGCAATAATTTCTTAATACTTCATATTTTTATATAAAAAAATTTATATACTCATAAATTAATATATATTTCAACGGATGGGGGACTTTTTCTCTCTCTCCTCACTACCTCCTCCACGCTTCCCCATCCGATACATTCATTCGAAAAATTTTGAAACTATTTCTTTTAGGTATGGAACAGTATTATATTTCTCAATTTCTGAAGGAAGAATCCATCTAAATTTGGTATGTTCCCAGTCTATTTTCACTTTAGCATCTTTTTCAATAGTAAATAAAAATGGATATATTATCCAGTCGTATTTTTTCCCATTATAGCAATCCGTAAATTTCACTGGGTCGCTTTTTTTAATCAATCGCACATTACCTCTTTCAATGCCTACTTCTTCCTTGATTTCTTTGACAGCAGTTTCATAGGGAGTCTCATCATCTTCAACATAACCTGCCACACCACCCCATAACCCCTTATATGTTCTTACCTTATCACTTCTTTTTAAAATAAGAAGTTTACCGTTATGTTTCAATAGGCAGGTTACAACGCTTGGCATTTCAAAACCTTTTAGAAATATAGTCCAAAACAGATCCAAATATTGCCTGGCCATCCCCCATTAGATTACCGAGTCCAGCCCTTGTCCAATCAGGATGTTGATGTTTATAAAACGTTCTTTCTGGATGTGGCATCATACCAAATACAGTTCCATGGTTATTGCAAATACCTGCAATATTTGAGATCGAGCCATTTGGGTTCCATGGATATCCAGCATAATTGCCTTCAGGATCAACATAACGAAATACGACCTGATCATTTTCTTCTAGTTTTTTTAGATATTCTTCTTGTCGGTTTATTGGGAATAACAATTTTCCTTCAGCGTGGGCACTAGGGATTAACCTAATATCATTTTTAGGGATTTTTGAGGTGAAAATACATTTACCATTGTTTTCATGCTTAAGCAAGGTTGGCCTGCACTCAAATCGATTGGAATCATTAAGATACAAACAAGCTTCAGGTGAAGAGGGAATAGCGTCATCAATCCCAGGTAACAATCCAAGTTCTATCAATACTTGAAAACCGTTACATATACCAAGTATTGGATATTCTTCTTTTACAAATTCTGTCAAATTTTTTTGCAATTTACTTTTGATTCGTGCTGCAAATATGGCCCCTGCCCTGATATAATCACCAACTGAAAAACCTCCAGGTATCATTAAACATTGGTAGTCGAAGACATCCCTTTTTTCATCTTTGTTGCAATCTATATCTAATAATTGCTTTAGATGCAGGAATTCAGGGTTTGCCCCTAATCTTTTGAATGCATTGTATGACTCCTGTTCACAGTTTGTTCCTTCTATTCTTAGAACACCAACTTTTATGTCTTTTATTTTCACTTTTTCACCCGGGATTTATAGGTAATCATTGCTCCATTATTTCTAGTTTTTTTGAAATGCAGGAATTTTTAATATATCTTAAAATACCATAAAATGGATTCTGTTTTCTCAAAACACACGTTAGATATCGATACATTAAATAAATCTATTGAAAATTATCATAAAGACTATAGCTATTCAGAATTAAGTTAAAACATATCTAAAATGGAGTGATATTTGTGAAACATGTACATCATACAGAAATAGAGTTAGAAGAACCTGGCGAACAGGGAATAAAAGATGTGAAGTTGAGATGGCTTATTTCAAAAAAAGATGGAGCCGAGAATTTTGCCATGCGTCTTTTTGAGATTAAAGCAGGGGGATATACCCCATTGCATCAACACGACTGGGAACACGAAGTATTTATTTTAGAAGGAAACGGTGTTACTAGAGATAAAACTAGTGAGGAAGGTTTTAAAAAAGGGGATGTAATCTTTGTTCCTGCCATGGATTGGCATCAGTTTGCAAACACAGGTAAAGAAACTTTAAAATTTCTATGTTTAATACCGTACAAAGAATGAATTGGTATTATGGATTTTCTTGGAATATCCAAGCGTAAGCAAAGAAATTTTAATTCATATCAGAAAGCTCTTTCGGATAAAGACTGATCTGACTTTTGTGATGTTAAATGATAAAAACTTTATTTCTCCAATATTTCTTTTTTCTTCCTTTCTTCCAATTCCCTTCGGTCATAATATTTTCTATGGCAGTTAGGACATGTTATGGGTGATTCCATTGAATTTCTTATCCATCTATATGCACAAAAAGGACAGTTCTCCCTTTTCATTTCAATACAATTTAAAGATAATATTATAGTATTTAAAAATATTTCATTAAAACCATTGTTTTTTGCTATTGCTTGGAAAGATCCTTGAGAAAGCTATGTTTTAAATTTTAGGAAACGATAGCAGAAAGAGAGAAATCAATGATTTCATTATCTAAAATTGAAAAAGAAATAAAGCAGATAGAACAAGACGTTACAAATTGTAGAAGATGTGGTTTATGGAAAACAAGAAACAATCCTGTGGCTGGAGAAGGTGCTGTTACTGCTAAAGTGATGTTTATAGGCGAAGCTCCTGGATATAATGAAGATATGCAGGGTAGACCATTTGTTGGCAAAGCAGGTAAGATACTCGATGAACTATTACATTCTGTAGGGTTTGAAAGAAAAGAAATATACATAGCCAATATTCTGAAATGTCGACCGCCAAAAAATAGAGATCCATTAGGGGATGAGATTAAAGCATGCACGTCATATTTAGACAAACAAATTATGGCAATTGAACCAAAGGTTATTGTTACTCTTGGAAATTTTGCATCTTCATATGTTCTTGAGAAATTTGGCTTTCAAGCAGAGAAAATAGGAAAGATCCATGGAAAAATATTTCACATTAAAAACTTACTTTTTGACGCGAGGATAATTCCGTTATATCATCCCGCAGCTGCTGTGTATAATCCTAATATGAAAGACGTTTTGATGAAAGATTTCAAATCTATTACAAAAGCTCTAAAGGGAAAAATAACATAACACATCTTATTTGAAATAGTGGTAAGTTTAAAGAAAAATCATTGAGATAATTTAGTGAGAGATAACAGTAATTATAAAACTAAAAAGACTTAAAAGAGCCGATAAATTTACCTAAAAAGATTCGAGGAGAAAGTACTGTGATTAATCTAGCATATATTGTCTTAACGACGTTTGTAATTGCACTTATTGCCTTTGTTGGTGTTTTTACTCTAGCGATGAAGGAGCATCTGTTAAATAAAATATTACTTGTTCTAGTGAGTCTATCTGCTGGTGCATTAATGGGTGGCGCTTTTCTTCATTTACTACCCGAAGCTGTTGAAAGTAGTGAAGGAGGAGATATTTTAGGTTTTGTTCTTGTAGGTTTCATTCTGTTTTTCATCATAGAGAAGGTTTTGCATTGGAGGCACTGTCACAAAGGAAAATGTGACGTACACACTTTTCAGTATATGAATCTGATTGGAGATTCTGTACATAATTTTATTGATGGTTTAATCATAGCCGCAAGTTTTATTGTATCTATACCATTGGGCATTACTACTACAGTTGCAATTGCTGCACATGAGATCCCTCAGGAGATCGGAGATTTTGGTGTTTTAATCTATGGAGGTTTTGAAAAGAAGAAAGCGATACTTCTTAATTTTGCAGTTGCTTTGACTGTTGTTATTGGCGGCATTGTTGGATACTTTATTTCTAAAAGCATTGAACAGGTCGTTGTGTTTTTAATACCTTTTGCAGCAGGTGGTTTTATCTATATTGCTGCTACGGATTTAATACCTGAAATAAAAAAAGAACTGAACATTAAAAAATCGATGGCAACCATGCTCGTTTTTATATGTGGAATATTGATTATGTGGCTAATCAAGATAGTTTTTGGTGGTTAAACAACCGATATTACAATTCTTATAAGTAAAGTTTATAATATTGCCTAAACTACAGTCAGATTGTGTGTTTAGCAATTCCCGGTAAAATAGTATCAATCGATAAGAAGAAAGAGTATGCATCCATCGACTACGGAGAGGAGACAAAACGCAAGGCAAATGTGTCTCTCGTAGATGTTAAGATTGGTGATTATGTCTTAGTTCATGCTGGTTTTGCAATTCAAGTATTAGATGAAAAAGAGGCTAATGAAACACTGGATTTATTTAGAGAGATGTTATCCTATGAGGAGGAGGCGTAGTGTTTTCACTTCGTGATAAAAAACTTGCTAATGAGATTGTTTCAAAGATAAAAACGTTAAATGTGAATCACAAATTTATGCATGTTTGTGGAACGCATCAAGATACATTAGTAAAACATGGTTTAGATGTCTTATTTGAAGAATGTGGCATAGATATTGGTCAAGGTCCAGGTTGTCCTGTTTGTGTTACAACTCCCAAAGAAATTGAAGAGATATTACTTCTTGCAAGAAAGGGGAAAATTGTTACAACGTTTGGAGATATGATACAAGTTCCAGGAGAAAAAGATTCGCTGCAAAGCATGAAGACAGAAGGATGGGATGTTCGAACTGTTTATGGGATAGAGGATGCTATACATATTGCTGAAGAAAATAAGGATAAAGACGTTGTTTTTATGGCCGTCGGTTTTGAAACAACTACTCCTATGACTGCTTCGGTTTTGCTCAAAAATCCTCCTTCTAATTTCTCGATTTTAGGTTGTCATCGAGTAATTCCGCCTGCCTTAAAAGCTATCCTTGACATGGGTGAATTAAAACTTGATGGTTTTATTGAACCAGGTCATGTTTCGACAATTATTGGATCAAAACCATACGAATTTATTTCTACAGAATACAGGGTTCCTCAGGTAATTGCTGGTTTTGAGCCCATTGATCTTCTCATGGGTGTCTGGATGCTTGTCCAGCAGGTGGAGCATGGAGAGGCAAGAGTTGAAAATGAATATGCGCGTGTAGTAAAAGAAGAGGGAAATATTAAGGCTCAACGAGTTATCAACGAGGTTTTTGAACCTATGGATGTAAAATGGAGGGGATTTCCTGTTATCCTGAGGTCAGGTTTGAAACTACGGGATAAATTTGAGGAATATGATGCGAGAAAAAGATATGAAGATGATCTTGAAGAAATAATAAATAAAGAATTCACTGAACCAAAAGGATGCCGTTGTGGGGACGTGCTACGAGGGATTATTTCCTCTAAGAAATGTCCTCTTTTTGGGAAAAAATGTACACCGAATGCTCCTGTTGGTCCTTGTATGGTGAGTATTGAAGGAAGTTGCAATATCGAGTATCGTTACGCAAAGAATCAGTGAAAAAAGTCGCTTTTATCTTATTTTAACACGAAGCTTAAAAAGAGTCAGCGTTACAATAAGAGAGATACCATAAGCATATATGCTGCCCCAGATGATACCATACATAGGATAGAGAAAATGGATTGCGGTTGCATAACTTAAAACACTAGGAATTCCAAATACCATGGACTTCGCCAAGCCAATTGCAAAATCAGGACCATGCTCCTTGACGGAAATCAACATTGTTGATGACAGAATTGCAGGGAACACAGAAAATATCCCACTAAGTACTGCACCTACATTTGACAGTAAAACTGCAATTGCTATCACCGTCCCTGCGATTAGACCGCGAAGCGCTATTTTCATTGGAGTATAATGGACTACAACTCTGTCAGTTGATGGTATTTTTTTGAAACGTTCAAGAAATGTAAACGTAAAACCAAGAGAAACTATAAATATCGCAAGAGAGACGAAAATATTCGTAATGTTAAGAATAAATAGTAGTGAAGATAATAGCGCCCATATTGTTAGTGAACCTGCAAAAGCTACATAAATGGAGCGATATACAAGGAGAGAAAATATAAATAGAAAGATAAGATTAACGCCCAACTCCGCAGGAACAACAGCTACTGATTGGGATGCAAAATCAATACCTTTATTTAGTGAGATAAAAAGGAATGCAATAACAATGGTAGAAGGAAGGGTACCAAAAATTCCACCAATTTTTGTGCCATAGCGTTCGGCAATAAACATTATAAGAATAACAATAAAAGCTGAAAGAACAAATGGAATGACTGCCTGAAAGAGTAAATCGTACATAATGGCAGGGGATATAATAAGCCTATAAAACGTTTATTTACTGCTTCCGTGATTTTCGTTTTAAAAAGTGGTGTGCAAAAATTCAACTGGCATCTAGGATGGGGAATTATTAGTAAAGATTAAGTAGACTCAATATATTGAATTAAAAAATATAATTTGTCTATAGACGATTACGAAAGAGGAAATTGATGATGACTGGAGTGGGTTATAGCAAAAAGGTAATGGAGCATTTTATGAATCCAAGAAATGTCGGCGTTTTGGGAGATCCTGATGGATATGGAAAAGTAGGAAATCCAATTTGTGGAGACGTTATGGAGATATTTATCAAAGTAAAAGATGATATTATTACCGATATAAAATTCAAAACATTTGGTTGTGGTTCAGCTATCGCTACAAGTAGCATGATAACTGAGCTTGCCAAAGGAAAACATATTGATGAGGCCATAAAGTTAACGCGAAACGATGTTGCTGAAGAACTTGATGGATTGCCCCTTCATAAGATGCATTGCTCTAATTTGGCAGCTGATGCATTACATGAAGCTATAAAAGACTATAAAATTAAAAAGAAGAAAAAATAAATATAATAAGATAAAATTTTTACAGCAGCAAAAAAGATAGGATCAAAAGAACATTGCAACACCCATGGACTTTGGGGAGGTCTTAAAAATAATGGATTTAGCCTTTGGGAAGATACTAAATTAGTTTTTACGGGCAGACTACAAATTAAAGAAAATGTTCCTCAAGCTCTTTTTTGTCCTTTTTTTGTTTAATAACTTCAATTTTCCTCTTTAGAATTGTCATGTCCCTCTTATCTATTCTAGGTTTTGTATGAAAGTATCGTCTTTTAAGAGGAGATTTATATCTTGGTCTCATTTATTGCCCTGGTACAGCTTAAATCATAATAGATAATGTAATAATGTTTTATAAAGAAGTATCTATTATAAAATTGTAAATTGAAATAGAAAATAGTTTTCTACTATTTTAAAAAGTAGTTTTGCTATCTTTTTGTGAATTTGACAGGTTCTTTCGGAACTGCTGCTTTCTTAGTAAAAATTATATACGACTAATGCATTACATATGTTAACAATTAACCAGGAGGTATTTATTTGGAAGAGAAAATCAAGAGTGGAAACCATATTACCAATGTTGCAGAGAAAGAAGTGGATCTGCTTTCTAGACATATCGACGTTCTAAAAACGGTTAGAGAGCATGGGCCTATAGGGATTATACGACTATCACAAATAACCGGTCAGCCACAACATATGATTAGATACTCGTTAAGAACGTTAGAAAAAGGTGGAATAATCAAACCTTCATCTCAAGGGGCGGTAATAACAGACAATGTACATGAAACATTAGGTACATTGGAATCAACATTGGATGAAATTATCACAACTATGGATGAACTAAAAAAGAAACTAAAATAGAAGATAAAAGTAACTTTTAGTAAAGATACATAGGTAATTATTGAAAATTTGGCAATATTCTTAAATAGTATTATTAAATTGCCCTACTGAACTATAAAAGGGGCAATAGCCATGAAAATAGGAAAAATTTTGATACTTGCAATGGTAGTCGGCAGTCTTCTTATCATTTCAACTGCCTCTGTTACTGCTGCTGATAAAACTGTCGAAGATGCTGAAGATGATGTTATCAATATTGAAGGAGAACTTAGTAACTATCCAAATATTGATATCAAAGAATTAACTTATACCAAGGAAGGTAAAAAAGTAACTTTGACCATAGAGGTATATGGAGCGATTGAAAATCTTGGTAATCTAACTGGTTTAAGCGACATGGTTACATATAGTCTTATTCTTACGACATCCTATGATCAATATACTATTTTATATATAAACAACCTTTGCATCCTACTTTCTGGCCAAGGAGAGGAAAATATAACGGATTTTTCTATCACTGAATCTATTCTCGAAGTTAATTTTAATTTAAATAATACTGACGAAATCTATGATTCTCTTGAAGGTGATTCTGCATTTTTTAGCTTGTCTGGAGAAGGTGAATATTATATTGATATAGCTGGTGATATACCACTAGAAATTTCTGCCGATATTCCGGATCCAGGAGAGACAGGGAAAAATGTCGAATTTACGGGAATGGCCTTATTCGGTCAACCCCCTTATACATACCACTGGGATTTTGGTGATGGATCGACTTCAACAGAAAAAAATCCAACTCATATTTATACCAAAGCTGGAACATATGAAGTTACCTTTACTGTGACAGATGACGATGAAACAACTAGTAACTTTACAGAAACTATCGAAATTATCGGGGATGGTGGAGATGATGAGGGCACCCCTATTATCATGTTTGTTGCAATAATAGTAATAATAGCGGTAATTGGCATTATTGCATTGGTTTACATAATAAGACGATAAAATACCATCTCTATCTTTCTTTTTTATATTCTGTTTTTAGTTATCTTTTTATTTAGCCATCGTATGACTTTCAAAAAGAGGAGTCTAAATGACCGAGAAAGAGAGCGAATATGCCTATAAGAAGAAGTCTGCGTGGGAGATCCTAACTAAAACTCAGATCAAAAAAGCCTTTGATTTTGCTGAGGAGTATAAAACATTTTTGAATGATGTGAAAACAGAAAGGGAAGCGGTACAACGAATAAACGAGATGGCAAAAACAAGTAAGAAAAAAATCATAATGAACAGGGGAAAGGAAGCTGCCATTATTGTACCTGGTAAAAAACCTGTACATGAAGGGCTCCGTATTATAATATCTCATATAGATTCTCCTCGACTGGATTTAAAACAAGTTCCACTGTACGAGGATTCGGAAAGTAATCTTGCACTTTTTGAGACGCATTACTATGGTGGAATAAAAAAATTCCAATGGGTAGTTATTCCTCTTGCATTACATGGAGTTGTCGTTAAAAAAGATGGGGAAAAAATTACTTTTACATTGGGTGAAAATGAAAACGAGCCCGTTTTTTCTGTACCTGATTTACTACCTCATCTGTCCCATGAAGTACAAGATACAAAAAAAATTAATGAAGCTATAAAAGGAGAAAGTTTAGATATAATGGTGGGAAGTAGGCCGGTATCAGGTGATTTTAAAGAAAAAATCAAAACTGCAATTCTTGATAAATTGCATACAGATTATGGAATAACAGAAGAGGATTTTATTTCTGCTGAACTTGAGGCAGTTCCTGCTCACAAAGCAAGGGATTTGGGATTTGATAAATCACTTATAGGTGCATATGGACAAGATGATAGAGCTTGTGCCTTTGCATCATTAAAGGCAATACTCGATGTAAAAAACCCTGGACACACTGCGCTATCGCTTTTTGTTGATAAGGAGGAAATAGGCAGTGAAGGGAGTGCCACCGCTCAGGTTACAACTTTTCTAAGATCAATTTTAAAAAAGTTAGATCCATCTGTCGATGTAGATAGTGTTATGCTAAAATCTAAGGTAATATCAGCTGATGTGAACGGCGCAGTAACGCCCAACTATACAGATGTTTTCGAACTTAAAAACGCTTCATCTCTGGGAAACGGTATAGTCATGTCTAAATATACTGGTCATGGCGGTAAATATGCTGCAAACGATGCCTCTGCAGAGTATGTTGCAGAGATTAGAACAATGCTTAACAAGGCAAAAATACCGTGGCAAACTGGAGAACTGGGCAAGGTTGACAAAGGCGGTGGAGGTACCGTTGCAAAGTATTTCTCCAGATTGGGTATGGAAGTTATTGACCTTGGGCCAGCTGTAATGTCTATGCATTCGCCTTTTGAAGTTACAAGTAAGGCAGATATTTATTCTTCATACTTGGCATATAACGCATTCCTAAAAACCTGATATAAAAGAGATAAGGATGGAAATATTTATATATAAGTTACTTCATTGGCTTTAAAAGCGTATCGAAAAGTATAAAAGATTTAAGGGGGAATTAATCAATGATTCCTGTTCAATCAAAAAAAAAGAAAGATAAACGGCAGAATATAGAAGAAATCATTGAATGTCCTGAATGTAGTAGTACACACCTTAGTAGGGATTATTCTAGGGCAGAATTAGTTTGTGAAGATTGCGGACTTGTCATAGATGAGGCTTTTATTGATCATGGCCCTGAATGGAGGGCGTTTGACAGTGACCAGCGAGAAAAGAGATCTCGAGTAGGAGCCCCGATGACTTATACAATTCACGATAAGGGGCTTAGTACAATGATCGGTTGGAAAAACAGAGATTCTTATGGAAAATCTATTCCAACCAGAAACAGGGCTCAGTTATATCGTCTCAGAAAATGGCAGAGAAGAATTAGAATTAGTGATGCTACAGAAAGAAACCTAGCCTTTGCATTATCGGAACTTGACAGAATGGCTTCTGGAATGAGCCTTCCTAGAACTGTAAGAGAAACAGCAGCCATGATCTACCGAAAGGCAGTTCTGAAGAATCTCATCAGAGGAAGGAGCATAGAAGGGGTCTCTGCCTCTGCTCTATATGCAGCCTGCAGGCAATGTAATGTACCACGGACGCTTGATGAAATTGCAGCATCGTCACGAGTCTCAAGAAAGGAAATCGGTAGGACATACAGATTTATCGCAAGAGAGTTAGGATTGAAACTCATGCCCACATCACCACAGGACTATATTTCAAGATTTTGCAGTGAATTAAAACTGAGTGGAGATGTACAGGCAAAATCAATTGAAATTTTGAAAGATGCAGCTGATAAGGAACTTACGAGCGGCCGTGGGCCAACGGGTGTTGCAGCAGCTTCTATTTATATTTCATCCATACTATGTGGAGAACGACGAACGCAAAGAGAAGTGGCAGATGTGGCAGGAGTAACGGAAGTAACAATTCGAAACAGATACAAAGAACTTGCTGAGCGATTAGACATTGATATCATTCTCTAAATACAATGACTCGTTGGTATAGCGAAAAAAAGAGGGAGCATTTCTACAAAGAAGCAAAGCGGCTAGGGTATCGAGCTCGCTCTGCATTTAAACTAAAACAGATTCAAAAGAGATTTGGTGTTTTTTCAAAGGAAGATATTGTTATAGATCTCGGTGCAGCTCCAGGTGGATGGAGTCAGGTTGCAAAAGAATTTGTTGGTGCAAAAGGCATCGTCATCGGTGCAGATATTCTACCAATTAAACCTCTTGATAATGTGCAATTCATCCAAGGGGACATTACAGATAATGAAACAGTAGAGGAAATCAAACAAATATTGAACGATACCAAAGCAGATGTTGTTCTATCAGATATGTCACCAGATATTTCTGGGAATTACTCTGTTGATCAGGCCCGAAGTCTCTGGCTGTGCGAGAGAGCATTGGAAGTAGCGGAACAAGTACTACACCCTAACGGAACGTTTGTCTGTAAAATTTTCGAAGGAGCAGACACTAAAAAATTTATTGAAAAGGTAAAACAACGTTTTTCTTCAGTAAGAATATTTACCCCTGATGCATCACGGAAAAGTAGCTCAGAGATTTATATAATAGCGAAATCATTAAAAAATACCCATACATAAGGTATTTAATAAATTCAGATAAACAACAGATAAGCAATAGAAGAATATATTATGTAGTAATTGATACCAATGCCATCTCGAATAACTGAACTTGCAAGGGAGATATAATGTTAGAACGAACAAATTCACTAGAACCGTTTCTACAAAACACCTTCAAGGATATAGAAAATAAGATAAACGAGATGATCGCGGACGAGAAAATACTAACAATTTTAAAAGGCGGAAAACGGTTAAGACCACTGTTAGGATCTATTGCTTTTAAAGTTTGTACTGGAGGAGATGAGTCGTCAGAGAGGTATCAAAAGTTTTTAGAGGGATGTGTTGGTGTAGAACTTGCTCATGGTGCATCTCTTGTCCATGATGATATTATCGATGGTGATTTGAACCGTAGAGGTGAACCTGCTTTTTATATCAAAACAGGCATAGATAATGCAATTTTAATCGGACATAAAATGCTTGTAATAGGATTTGATCTTGCCGTGGCCCATGGAGAAAAGATTGCGAAATTATATGCAGACTCTTGGCGCGGAACACTTGATGGTCAACTGAGAGAAATAAATTTCAACAGTAAAGATCTTAACGATACAAAATTATCTGCAGATTCGAAATTTTTCCAGATTTACAGCAAAATTATTGATTTGAAAACTGCAACCTTGTTTTCTTCAGCTTGTAAGGCCGCTGCAATCTGGGCAGATGTCTCTGAAGACCTTTCAACTGTCCTTGCAAACTATGGGAGAGAGGTCGGGTTTGCCTATCAACTTGCTGATGATCTGGTAGATCTCGAAAAAGGGGAAATGATCGATAGTGTGGTACTTCCCTTACTCTCGAGACTAGAAAAAAAATCCATTAAAAACGGCGGTACAAAAGCGAGAACGCTCAAGAAAAAAATAGAAAAAAATTCCCCTGAAATCAAAAAACTCTACATTGATGAAATTAAAAAACATGTTATGAATGCGCAACGGCTCAGCACAGAAGGAATTGTTCCAGCCAATCGCTATAAATCGTTCCTCCAACAGGCACCAACTTATATTATTAATAAAATGTTAAAAGAAATAAACATTACAATTTAGGCCTTTTATCGTTTCTTTCGTTTTTTGATAACAAAATACAGTATTATCACTATAATAATGATGCCAACGAGAATGAGTGTGAGCAGGGTATTTATTTCAGCAAAAATAAGGAATGCTTGTGCAAACGTAGCGATGAGGAGACAGCCGATAACTGCTCCAATTGATATCGCAAAAAATATATTCCAGGATTTCATGCCAATTAAACGTCCAACAATCGATCCGACAAGACCTCCAGACCCTTGAAATGGGACCATAACAAAAAGAACAATTCCGATAAACCTAAGTGGTTTAATCCATCCGTATTTCTGTTCAACGTTTTTTCCTTTTTCTTCAACTTTGGTTATAAATTTTCCTACAAAGGGAATTTTTTTTGCAAGGTCGTAATTCCATACAAGAAAGAGAGCCACAACTATATCAACAAAAGCAATTGATAAGGCCATTACTAAAGGGTGAATTCCAAATCCTACGCCGAGTGGGATAATCGATTCTTTTCCCAATGGTGGAAAAAAATATCCAGTGATAAGTGGCCAATATTTTACTCGCATCGCCTCTTCTAGAAGTAAACCAATAACGGCAAATGCGCCTGATCCAAGTATAATTGGTGCAAAGAATTTGGCTAGTCGAATCGATAGTTTTGATTCCAGCTTTCTGTTCATGATTCTGGCACCTTAATGTCATATGGTAATAAAGAGTATTTCGATTACATTAGACGGATACAAAGATTGCTGCATGATCCTTTTCGTACGGTGCCAAATCTATTGTTTTAATAACTTTTAACCCATATTCTTCAAGTTGTGAACATACAAGTTTGTACGCTTGTTTTGGCTGTAGAGAAACATCGATACTCCGTGCCTTCACCATGAAAATACCGGTGCCTTTCTTCTTTAAATATCTACTCACATTTGCTATAAAAATTCCTGCTTGATTCCTCTGAGATATATCTTGATAAATGAGATCAACAGAAGGAACAAGAGAACTGTATCGATCCGGGTGGTTTGCATCTCCTAAAATGGGGATGACATTCTGTCTTTTTTCACTTACTTTTATCAAATCATGAACAGCAACTGGTGAATTTTCAACTGCATACACAATGCCTTTTTTTATTATATCTGAAATATGGCTTACGGTTGTTCCTGTTGCCGCACCGAGGTATAAGATATAGTCATCAGGTTTTATGTCCACTATAACTCCTTTGAGAATTGCCGCGGCAAGTTTGCTTCTGTATGGATTCCATGATCGATATTCTCTCTTTTTATTAGTTATTAATTTTTCATTGTATACTTTGATTCCTCTACACGAATCGAGATTTTCTGTAAAGATTCTGTTTTTTTCTTTGAAAACACCCTCTATTTCGGTAGGTTTCATTGCTGTATGTTATAAGATGTGTTCGATAAATAATTTGTCGAAATGTTTTACTATAGTAATAATATACACGTGGTCGATAGATATGGTGTTGAAATCCCCGTTATTTAATATTCAGAAAGGTCTTGGAGCGAAATTTACTAAGTTTGCTGGTTTTGAAATGCCGATACAGTATTCATCAATAAAAGACGAACATTTAGCTGTTAGAAGATCTGTTGGCCTTTTTGATGTCTCTCATATGAGTAATGTATGGATTACAGGAAAAGATGCCGATAAACTGATTAGCATGACTACTGTAGAAGATGCATCAAGAATTGGAGATGGTTTAAGCCAGTATACTGCCATATTGCGAGAAGATGGTACGGTTATCGATGATACGATTTTTATGCACTTGGGGGAGAAATACATGATAATTCCAAATGCAGGGATGGCAACTATTGTTACTAAATGGTTTAATGATAAAGCCAAGGAGCATAATCTCGATGCAAAAGCAGAAGATGTTTCTCGAGATTTTGTGATTCTTGCGATACAAGGTCCAAAATCAAGAGATACCTTACAGAAACTAACTGATACAGATCTCAATACTGTGAAATTTTTTGGCTGCCAGTATATTGATATCGGTGGTGTACACTGTATCATTTCACATACAGGATATACTGGAGAATTAGGATTTGAGTTGCAAATAACTCCGCCTAAAGAAGCAGAAGACCTGTTTTATAAAATTCTTGACGCTGGAAAAGAATTCAATATAAAACCAATCGGTCTTGGCGCACGTGATACTCTACGACTTGAGAAATGTTTCATTCTCGCAGGTAATGAATTTGAAGGTGGAAGAACGCCGCTTGAAGCTATTATGTCTTGGACGATAAACTGGGATCATGCGTTCATAGGAAAAGGCGCTCTTCTAAAGCAAAAGGAGCAGGGAGATTATGAACGGTTGACCTCCTTGGAATGCATTGACAAAGGTATACCACGACATGGATGTGAAATACGAAAAGATGGGGAAAAGGTAGGTGTTGTCTCAAGTGGAACATTGTCTCCGTGTTTAAACAGAGGTATAGCAATGGGATACGTTCATCCTGAGTTTAGAGACGCAGGCAATATACTTGAGATTGTTGTGAGAAATAAGTCAGTAAAAGCGAAGGTGGTGAAGGCACCGTTTGTTAAGAAAGACTGGGCGCAGCAACATTAGAAAATGTTTAAAACATGTTCGAAAATAACAAGGTTTGATAAATATGGCAGAAGAAGTGAGAGATGGTTTGAGATATACTGAGGCACATGAATGGCTGAAAATACAAAACAATATCGCCATCATAGGGATTACTGATCATGCTCAAGCTGAACTAACAGATATTGTATTTGTAGAATTACCAGAGATTGGTAAAGAAGTTAAAAAAGGGGAAGAACTCTGTGTTGTAGAGTCAGTGAAATCTGTTTCAGAGATATATTCCCCAATTAGCGGAAAGGTTGTCGATGTTAATAAAAAACTTGATGATTCTCCAGAAGTTGTCAATGAAAGCCCATATGATGATGGGTGGCTTGTTAAATTAGAAATAAAAGATAAGTTAGAAATTGATAGCTTGCTTGATGTAAAATTGTATAAACAAATATTGAAATAATAATTCCGTTATAATGTGAGATTTCTAGACGTTACCGATGTAGTAGTTCGTTTGATTTTTTAAGATACAGTCATCCAATGAAAAGTTTATTAATCACTTATATGATTAGTTTTTAAGCTAGGAGATGCGGGTAGTATGAAAGATGACCCTATTGCTAATGTGTTAGATGATTTGCTCAAACTTGATGATATCTTAGCATGTATGGTTGCCAGGCAAAACATGATCAGTGTAATGCCCGACAGTGATGATTTTAATCCCGAGGTTAATAAAATATGGGATATTATCAAACGCGCTATGGATGATGTGTTTGGTGTGATCCGTGACTATTCTCAGGCAGGTCTTGGGGAGATGGAGTTTCGGATGCAGGAGTACGAGGTCTTATTTTATGTATTCCCTGATACAGAGAATGCATTGGTCGCGATTATTCCTGCGATGGCTAATAAGGGATTAATTGAAGTTGAAATGGAAAACACACGACGGGAAATACTGAAGATCATGGAAGAACATGATAGAGAACCAGTTTTGGCCACTGCTTAACATTTGATATTATATAATGTTTAGAAGAAAGGATGCACTTTCGATTTAAAGGTATAATATAAAGGAAAAGTTGTGGATGGTTGGACGGGATGCAAAATTGAACATTAGGAACAATTCTAAAATAGATGCTTCTATAGGTTTCTCTCGTAAGTGGGATGCGCAAGAAGCAGGTAGAGAAGTAGCTCAATCAGCTCTTAAAAAATTAGAGACACCGCCTAGCTTCTTCCTTTTGTTTTCTACGATTCATTATAAGGATCATGGTGGTTTCCAAGAGTTTTTAAGTGCCGTCTTGGATGTTCTACCAGAAGGAACACCGTTAATCGGTGGTACCATCGCGGGTTTTATCAATAATTATGGTTGCTATGCGAGAGGAGCTACTGCATTAGCAGTTTCTTATCCTAATATGGATGTGGCAGTAGGGTATGGGATACGCACAAAAAGAAATCCTAAGAAGGCAGCAAGAAATTGTGCTGATATGATTAGAAAAGAATTAGAAAAAAGTCCATATAAAAACAAATTCCTGATAAACATGATCTCCGCACCCATCATACCAAAAATACCATTTATTGGAGATGTTAACAATGTCAAATCCAGAATTTCAGGTGCTATGTTAACACACATTGGTATGCCCATAGCCCATTACTTTGGAACAGGAATAGGAAAAGAACAAGATGTCATAGAACAACTTGCAGTATCACTTCCGGAATACTACATGATCGGCGGCTCTTCAGTAGATGATGGAAGGATGTTATCCAACTATCAATTTATAGGAGACAACATTCTTACAAATTCAGTAACTGCTCTTGCTTGTTCCACAGACATACCCGTATTTCTTAAAGCACAGATTGCTGTACACAAGACAGAGAAAAAATTTAAAATTACAGATTCAACGTATCACGGCTACATTGTTAAAAAAATTGAAGGCAAATCTGCCAGCAATTATTTTTTAAAAGAAATATTAGAGATACCGCCTGAGTTATTTTACACCTTAGGACCATTTTATTACAAAACGTCTGACTATTTCCCTATGACATTTGAAGAAAACAACGAACATGTTTTAGGAGTTGGGTCTCTCCTTGGAAATAACATTCTACTTTCGCACAAAATGGCAGGGAAAAACGTCGTCATGTGCACTACAAATGGTAATGAAATATTACAAGCTATTGACTCGCTTTTTTTAGATAACATCAAAGCATTTCCTTTCATATTTATTTCTTCTTCAACAATTTATTCATTTATTCTAAGAAATAAAACCATTAAAATAAAGGATATATTAGACAAGCAATTAGGAGATATCCCTTACTTGATGATTCAACCAATAATTGAGAATATCTATATTCCGGGAAAAAAACCTGTTGCAAGAGCATACTCAACCAATGCCTTATCTTTTCTAATGGACGGTGTACGGTAGCGTTGATCGAATCAACATATTCCCTAGAAGAAGTAACTTCACTATATAATTCCGTAGGTCTTAGAACAAGAAATATGAAATTTTTTTCTAGATGGGTTTATGAAGTATATAAAAACTTATTTTATCTACCTGGAGTTGATTTAGGCTATATAGAAAAATTAGCAGTGGACAAAACAAAGTTATCTGTTTTTGCAATATTAGTAGATGATCTTGCCGATAATGCTAAACTACGCAACAAACATCTTTTAGAAAAAGCTGTTCAAATTCCATGGAACGGTCATGAAGAACAGGACGTTATGTATTTAGAAGCGACTAGGAGAATATGGTCAGACGTAATAAAATCTATACAACAATATCCAAGATATGAGGAATTTGAAGAAATACTCTATTTTGATTTAGATCAATTTCTAGATGC
>JAUXAU010000094.1 GCA_030619765.1 Thermoplasmatota archaeon | reverse complement strand
ATATAGGCACGTATAATATCTCCAGTTACCCCTTCACCAACAGTCCCAATATATCCTCCATCACTCCAAAATTCACCACCCCATAGTATCTCCTTAACCTCGGGGTATTTCTCAAACAATTCCCGTGCAGTTATGCTTTTAATTATCTGCATAATCTTTGAAGGTGCGTATTTCGGAGCAGCACCTACAAATATATGTACATGATCGCCATCTGTCCCAATTGTTTCAAATTCAAAACCATCTATCGAATCAAGATATATAGTTTTGGTTTCTTCATCACTAAGTTGTTCATTCAAATCATTCACCAGTATCTGAATCAGTACATCCACTCAACCCAACAGCCAAGAGCAGAACAGCTATTCCGAGTATCAAGAGACGGTTATTCATCTCCATTTACCACCTACCCCTTGAATCAATGTTTTACCACAATTAGGACATATTATTTTGCCGTTTCCTCGGTTTTTAACAGTATCAACATTTCCTTTACTAGAAAAAGGTAAACGCCAACCGCATATCTTACATTTAATGTGAAGCATACCTTTGCCTCCTCCAAATCTACAATTTTATAACCTATTAATATTATTTAGTACCAATAATCGCTTTGCATTCTGGACATATCAACCAATATGCCTTATCTTTTCCAGTATATATACTACCGTAAAATTCACTCTTAGCTCTATTCAGTTTGATTAATGGTTTTACTTTTTGATGACAAAAACGACATTCAACTTCTTTGTCATCATATTTTTTCTTAAACACCCTTTATTTTTTCTCCTCCAAACTACAAGTAAGTATTCAAAATAAAACCACTCCGTTTATAAGAATCTTTGCAACTACAACAATAGTTGAAACAACAATGAATATTGCGATAAATCGTTTTGCTCCGTCATTCATTTTTATGACCCTGAGCCCCCCGCATATCACCTTTCGTTTATATACTGTCTGAAAACGTTCGGAAAAAAACAAACAAATACTGTAAAAACATGTTCAAATCTCGTTTAGTCTGATTGATGTGAGGATGATTGAAGTAAACTAAATAATAGAAAAAATCTAAAATATTATTATGTTGTAAATAAATTCCATCGGCGATAATTAATGGAAAAAAGCAGTCTGGGAACATTTGAAAAATATCTTACTCTTTGGGTAGTAATTTGTATCATTGTTGGTATTATACTCGGAAAAATATTACCTGGTTTTGCTGAGTTTTTAAACAATTTACAATATTTTCAAGTGTCCATTCCAATTGCTATCTGCTTATTTTTCATGATTTATCCAATAATGATTCAGATAGATTTTAGAAAAGTAGTTGAAGCAGGAAAAACACCAAAGCCAGTGGCACTTACTCTTGTGGTGAATTGGGCTATTAAACCGTTTACTATGGCGTTTTTCGCATGGTTGTTCATGAGTGTTGTTTTTTCTTCATTTCTTGATTCAGAGTTGGCATCGAGTTATACTGCTGGGATAATTCTTCTTGGTGTTGCCCCTTGCACAGCAATGGTCTTGGTTTGGAGTTATCTTTCAAAGGGTAACATGGGTCATACTCTTGTTATGGTGGCAATAAATTCGTTGGCGATGTTGTTTTTGTATGCTCCTCTTGCAGGTATTCTTCTTGGTATTGCGGATATTAGAGTTCCTTGGGAGACAATAGGGTTATCTGTTGGGATTTATGTGGGTATTCCCCTTATTGCGGGGTATATTACACGAGTGCAGATGCTTAAGCATAAAGGGAAGGATTGGTTTGAGAAATCTTTTGCTCCTTCACTACATTATATTGCAATTGTTGCTCTTTTGATAACCTTGGTGCTTCTGTTTAGTCTGCAAGGAAATGTTATTGTTGAGCAGCCGCTGATTATTGCAATGATATTTATTCCCTTATTAATCCAGAATCAGGTTATTTTCTGGCTGACATATCTATCTGCAAAGGGTATCGGTTTATCGTATGAAGATGCTGCTCCTTCTGCTCAGATTGGTGCAAGTAACCATTTTGAGGTTGCCATTGCCGTTGCAATAATGTTATTTGGTTTGTCCTCTGGTGCAGCACTTGCAACAGTGGTTGGTGTCTTGATGGAAGTCCCAGTTATGTTGTTGATTGTTAAAATTTGTTTAAAGACTCAGCATTGGTTTAAAAAATCATGAGGTAACTTATATTTAATTTTGTAAAAAGTTGCTTACAGAAGAAAACCAGTATTTTTTACCGGTAAAATGGTGTTCAAATCTCGTTTTGTCTGATGGATGTGAGAATTAATTGATATTATTTTTTCACCTTTTGAATATGAATAGTTCCATTATTGAAAACTATCCATCGTAACTTGTCACCATTTTTCAGCTTAAGAATTTCAACTATTTCAGAAGGTACTGTTATTCTCCTTCTTGATCCTCTAATTGTCAACGCTGTATCTTTTATACATTTTATATCGTCTAATTCGATTTTCATAAAGAAATCTCCGATGTTATGAAAGGTTAAAAGGTATAAATAATTTGGCATTTTACCAATATATTTTGATGC
This sequence comes from Thermoplasmatota archaeon, assembly GCA_030619765.1. GTDB lineage: Archaea > Thermoplasmatota > E2 > DHVEG-1 > DHVEG-1 > JAGLML01. The sequence continues at coordinate 7,163 of JAUXAU010000094.1, read as the reverse complement.
ATATTCAATAATTATTCTAAAGTTAACTAAAATGTACGTTTAATAATATCCCCATGGTATTCGTTCCCAAATTCTTTCATGGAAATAGTAAATAACCATCTGAATAGATTGAAAAATTATTACAATCGAAGTCATTTGAAGAAAATCACCTGTTATTAAATACGATATTAAAGCCAGCATAATAATACAGATGACCCGATAGCTAACTGCTTTTGCTATTGATCGTTTTTTCGCCTCTTTCATAGATAATACCCATGATGCAGATAAACTAATCTCCTTAATTGATATTAGAAATAAAAGACTTTGATTAGAGTTACCGCTCCAAGTATCAATGTTAATGTGCCGATAGCGATCTTTAATGTCCTTGTAGGAAGTTTTTTGACGATAAATGTGCAAAACGGTACAGACAATAACGCTCCAATGATTAACGATGGTGCAAGACCCCAATCTATAATTTCTGGGGAAACAACAAAGACAATCACACCAACAATACACGTTAACCCTTCAGCGAGAGAAGTAATACCAACAGCATTTTTACCCTTAACACCAGATAAAATCTGACCACCAGTGACAACAGGCCCATAACCTCCTCCGCTCATCCCTTTATTAAATGCAGCGATTGAGCCAAGTCCAATAATCTTTTTCCATGAAAATTTGTAATTTTTATTTAATGTCAACAATATTAAAACTCCCATTCCTGAAACAATCACACCAATGTACGTTTTCAACCATAACTTTGGGATGTTGAGTGCCACAAAAACTGCGATAGTCGTCCCAATAACACTACAAGCAGCGAGTACTAGAGCAATCTTAAGATGAATCGATCCACGTTTAAAATTGACATTTCCTGCTTTGTGATGTGCTAACCCTGAAGTTATACCGGTGATTAACTCAGATAATAAAACACACGGAACTATAGCGAGTGGAGCAAATCCGAATAGCATCAATACCGGCGTCAGCGTTGTTCCATACCCCATACCCAGAGTCGAATCGAGAAGTTCACAGAAAAAAGCTAAGATTATCAAGGCCAGAAATATCTGTATGCCTAAAATCTCTACACCCAATAGTTCAATTATTTACATTCCTCCTTTTCAATAATCTTACAACACTCTAAATCATCTAACTCCTTTGATCTACTCCGTCATCGATTTTTATACATATTTTGTATAATTCTTCGATATAAGTGATTCCAAATCGAGAAAAAATATGTGCTTTACAAAACGCTAGATTCCTATACCAATCAACATGAACCAAACTTTTACATTTTTTACAATAGAAATAACCCGTAAAATGATCGATATAACAATTTTTTAATAGATTATCTAGAAATTTATGTTTCCCTTCTGCTAGATCATCATACAATATGACTTCTTTCTTCATTTCTCTAACTTCCTCTTCTTTATCAGTAAATGAGACGGTAAATCCCTTTTTTTCAACATCGAGGTTTTTCATAATATATATTATAGCGTTACACATATTTAAATTTATTGGTAATCTTCATATACTTAATGGTATTAAACCAAATTAAACCATTAAATATTGGCATAAATAGGCTGAAAACCTATATAAAAATATCAAAAATGCCAAAAAATAACAAAATAAATGGTGATTTTGCTAAAAAACCAACCAACCTTCTACAGTGAAGGGCACTTGTCTTCTCTTCAATGTTTTCAACTATTTTGTAGAGAATAATTCCTTAATTTCTACCAAATCCTAGTTATCAATACCACATTTTTCGACAGGAAAAACTACTTCCAATATTTCAATGTTAGAAACATATCCTTTGAATAAAACAAGAAATAACTCGACAAATTTTTTTACATATTTAATATCATGTGCAGAAAGACAGAATAACCAATCAAAACAACCATGAAGAAAAAAGCTACAATCAATAAATACGCCGATTTTTTCTATCTCCTTTTTCAGCTTCCTACTCGTTACAATATTCAATTTATCCTCAGACACCGGTAAGTTCGTCTTTTTAATTAGTATAAAATATCGTTTTAAACCTAGCTGATCGTCACTTACAACTGTGCGATAACCCCAAATGGATCTATTTTTCTCAAGTCTATTTATGATTCTCCGTACTTTCTTTCTGGAAAGACCACATTTTTTCGAAATTGTATCAATACATTCTTTTGAATTTTTCTGCAACTCAATAAGAACTCTTTTCTCATCAATATCAATTTGTTTTGATCTGATTTTAGGCATATTTTTCCTTATTTGTACTTAACTTACTTTCTTCTAAGCTCACGCCGAAGTATCTTCCCAGAGATAGTCTTCGGAAGCTCGTCAACATATTCGATTAAGCGCGGATACTTATAAGGAGCTGTAACCTTCTTTACATGCTTTTGCAGCTCTTTAGTAAGCGTCTCTGAGGATCTGTATCCTTTTGCAAGTACTACAAATGCTTTTACTATTGTCCCTCTCACACCTTTGGGATCTGGAGCACCTACAACTGCACATTCTACAACAGCATCATGTTCAATCAGAGCAGATTCAACCTCAAATGGTCCAATACGATATCCTGATGATTTAATCACATCGTCATCTCTTCCGACAAACCAAAAATAACCATCTTCATCCTTATAACCGCGATCACCGGTATAATAATAGTAACCACGGAATGAATTTTTCATAATCTTATCATCTTTCCAATATTCCTTGAAAAGACCTGCAGGACGCCCATTGCCAAGATAGAGCGCAATGTTGCTTTCTTCATTAGGCTTCAGCTCTTTTCCGTTATCATCAACAATTCGCACATCATGTCCAGGGGTTGGCTTACCAACAGAACCATACTTGATAGGCATAAATGGGTAGTTTGATAAAACACAAACAGTTTCAGTCTGACCATAGAAATCATAGATCTCCAGACCAAACGCCTTCTTCCAAACCCGAATGACCTCAGGATTCAAAGGCTCACCTGCACTCATAGAATGATGAAGCTTTAGATTATATTTTGAAAGATCAAGCTGAATAAGCATACGGTATATAGTTGGAGGAGCACAAAACGTTGTAACACCATATTTCTCCATCGCTCTTAATAAACCATCCGGATCAAAACGACCAGGGGTCTCCCATTGGATAACAGCAGCCCCTACAATCATTTGGCCAAAAAGTTTCCCCCAGGCGGCCTTAGCCCACCCTGTTTCAGATACAGCCCAATGCAAGTCGCACTTAGTTAATGCCTGAGCAAAACGTGCAGTAACTTCATGACCAAGTGGATAACTGCAAGTATGTAGGACCATCTTAGGATGACCAGTAGTTCCAGAGGTAAAATAAATAAGCATGGGATCATCTGAAGATGTTCTACCAACTTCTTTTTGAGATAATTCGCGGGACGCTTTGCTTATTTCCTCATTGAAATTAAGCCATCCTTTTCTTTTACCATCGACAAGCATAAAATGTTTTAACGTGGGACATTTATTTTTGACTGATTTCACCCGATCAGCATGATCCATATCAGTTAGAACCATACATGCTTCGGCACGATTAATCCTATATTCAACATCTTTAGACGTTAAAAGAATGGTACCTGGCATAGGAACAACACCAAGTTTAAACATCCCAATAAGAGTAATATACCATTCTGGAATACTTTGCAATATCACCAGGACTCTGTTGCCCTTTTTTACGCCCATTTCTCTAAGAACATTAGCAAATTGGTTTGATTGAACTTTAAGATCGTAGAAGGTATGATAACGTGCTTTCTCGCCAGTTCTATCTATAGAAATCAAAGCAAGCTTTGTTCTATCTTTGGCCCACTGATCGACAACATCAAAACCAAAATTATAATATTTTGGAATTTTCCATTTAAAATTCTTATACATTACATCATATCTGTCTTTCTTCTGCAATGTTGTTTCACACGATACAGCCTGTGCCACGTTCGTTCACCTCCTATAAAATTATAATTAAATTTCGTGGTTATCTTTTTAAAAAAATTACCACTTAATGTCTTCTCATTCTACTTGTTCATCAGGAAAATGCATATAAGGTGCATAAGTCTTAATCATATTTTTCAGTTTTTTAATTAATTTCTTTTGTTCCCGTATTTGAGATCTCATCTTTCGTTCCTTATCAGAATCGCCCATAGCAACTATCCTTATGTTCCAAACTCTTGCTTATTTTAACCAACTCTCATCTATATATGTTATACAACTCTTCTATGTAGGTTATCCCAATACGAGAAATAATATGAACTCTACAAAAAGCTAGATTTCTATGCCAGTCAACATTTACCGGATTTTTACATTTTTTACAATAGAATTGTCCTGTTAAACTATCGATATTACAATTCTCCAATAATTTATCTAGAAACTCTTGCTTCTCTTTTCTCAGATCCTTACATATTAAGACTTGGTTATCTTTCATTTTTTTATCACTCTTCAAAATAGTCTAGATTATCATATTTATGATCCTTTCTTTTTGATCTGCATTCATTATAACGAAACCATCTACATTCTTCGTTACAATCTTTTATTTCTCTCATTTTTTCCCTCAATTATTTTTCTTTTAAGTAAGGCAAACCAATCCTCTCATTAACAAGAACCATATATTCATCTGGCAAATTGCAAGGTGTGCCTCGCTTTGGCTTCCTTTTAGTGAAAAAATATATGGTTTTGTCCCTCCTATGTTTTAATTTAATATCTTGTTTGTACAAAGTCCACTTTTCATACATATGCACCATAAGACTCTTCCATACATCTTATTGTATGATACCATGCCTAGTGCAAAATGCATATTTTCTAGGCCAGTCAATGTTAACAACGCCATGGCATTTTTTACAATGAAAGTCTCCGGTCAAAGCATCGAAATAGCAAGTATTCGTAATCTGGCCTAAGAAATCATGATTTTGTTCTTTCGTGCTCTTATAGAGGATGACTTGTTTCTGTTTCATTTTATTTTTACCCACCTCCTTTTTGGTTTTTTTTAATATCTCATTCCTCCCTGACATCATCTACCACTGAAATCCATGGTGCTCTCTTGTTCTCTTCATAACCTAGAGCTCTTAAGAGTTCTGTTATAGAACCAAAAAGTCGATCATCGCCTACAACAAATGCCACAACTTTCAGTATTTCCTCTGTAGAGGCACCAGCGTCAAGAGCTTTTTCAACACATTTTGCAATAGTATTTCTGGGCCCTCCAAGGAGAACTTTACCTAAAGCAACCAGTCCTCTTTGTTTTGGGCTGAGTACATCCAGCCTCAAACTATCTTTTTCTTCCAAACAAATTAAGACTTGTTCCATTTTAACCTCCTTTCTCATTCATATTCATCGCAAAACAAAACGCCGCCTTTAGGTCTAGAGAATGTACAAGTATTCCTGTTCTCACAATTTATGCAAAGCCCTTTGAATTGAGGCTCAACCAGTTGTTGTGTAGCAGCTATACTGTGAGGACTCATGTGTCTCCTTTTCATTTTTCCCTCCTATTTTCCATAATTTTTCTGGGATTCCGCCCATACGGCCATTCATATGATTCACCACCATTGTATTGCCAAGACCAAACTGCCTTCCTACTACCTTTTCTCATTTTTCCCTCCTATTTTCCATAATTTTTCTGGGATTCCGCCCAGCTCGTTCCTTTTTTCATGGCTCTGATAATTCTCTTCTCAGCTAGCTCTTTTGCAATTTTTCTTGGAATACACCCCGATTCGGCATACCCTCTTATAACAAACTTTGTATTTGCGATAATTTTTGATTCAATCAGTGAAAATGCTTCTTCAATAGTCATCCCCTTGTATTCTGCATAAGAACCAATTACACCACCAGCATTCGCTAAAAAATCAGGCACAACGATTGTTCCTTTTTTAAAAAGCATATACTCTGCATCAGGAGTTACAGAGTTGTTTGCCCCTTCAACGACTAATTTTGCTTTCAGATATGGAGCAGTTTCTAAAGTAAGCACATCTCCACAAGCACATGGTATAAAAACATCACAATCTACCTTGAGAATATCGTCCCGTGGAATCACTCTGGCATCTTCAAAATTCTTAATCGATTGTTTTTCAGATGTTGCATATGAATATTTATCCGCCGCCTCAATATCTATACCATCCTTGTCATAGATACAACCCCACATATCGTTAATAGCGATGACTGTTGCTCCTTTCTTTGCCAAATATTTAGCTATGCCAATACCAACATTACCAAAACCCTGTATTGCTACTCTCACTTCTGATAAATTTTCAGGTAGCCCTATTTTTTGGGAAATAATCTTTAGGCTTGTTTCAAGTGCGACACCTACACCAAAACCTGTGGTTCCTAACTCGTGAGGAATGCCACCGAGTCTTTCTGGTTTACCAGTTGCTCCCTGGAGATCACCGACAGTTTTTACAAATGCTTCAATTTCTTTTTCCCCTACATTCATATCTGGAGCCGCAATATATTTCTCTGGGACATATGGGGTGATAAGTTTTGCGAATGCTTTTATCATCTTGATTTTGTCTACTTTGAATGGATCGACTTGGATTCCTGATTTTGCACCACCGAATGGTATGCCAGCAAGTGCACATTTCCATGTCATGGCTCTTGCTAGTCGAAATACTTCGAATGGTGTTACTGTTGGAGAGATTCTTATGCCACCTTTTCCAGGACCTAAGCAGGTATTATCGATGACAAGTACTCCGCGCATGCCAAGTTCAGGATCATATACTTGGATAACGTTCTCTGGTCCCCATCTATCTAAAAAAGCAGGGACATTGACTTCTCGTAACCTTTTTATAGCGACTTCAGATTCGTGAACTTGAATGCTCATTTGAGCGGTTTTATCATTTTTTTTCATAATTTATATCACTTCGATAATATCTATACTTTAAACTTCTTAATAAACCATATGTACATAAAAAGCAAAAATTATGTTAATAACGATAATAATTTACAAAAATTTTGTACAACAATGACTGTTGTTATACACTTAAGTGACTATTATCATTAACATTTCAGCTATAACATAATATAGAAAATGATACAAAAAGTAAGAAAAAAGTATTAAAAGAGGTATTGTATACCATTATTAATGACTGATTTGCTAAATGACGAGTTAAACCTAAAACTACTAAAACTCATTGTCTCAGGAGGCGGAGTAGAAATTAATGTCAGTGAACTCTCAAAAGGCCTTAATAAGCACAGAAATACTATCAGAGACAGAGTGAACCAACTGCT
>JAUXAU010000051.1 GCA_030619765.1 Thermoplasmatota archaeon | reverse complement strand
CATTATATGATCTGCATGATCAACATTTGGCAGCTTCTTAGTCTCCTCTGTTACTTTTTCTACGTCAAGATAGCTTGCAATATTTTTACCACAATGACAAACAAATACACCTATACGTGGTTTCTCACCTGTAACATCACGTTCTGGTGGAAACTCTTTACCAATATGTTTTTCTCTATCTTTTATTGGAGCAACTGCTTTTGCCGCAGCTCCACTTGCCATAGAAACACTATCAGGAATATCCTTTGGACCCTGGATGCATCCAGCAAGGAAAACACCATCTCTGGTTGATTGAATCGGATTAGTTAGTAGAGATTGTTGTTTGAAAAAACCATTTTCGTCAACTTCGACGCCTAGTATCTCACCAAGTTTTTTATTACCTTGATTTGGTATTATCGCAGTGGATAACACAAGTAACTCTACAGTGTTTTCTTCTACTTCCCCGGTAAGAGTATCTTTATATCGTATTATAATGCCCTTATCCTTATTTTCATAAACAGATGAAGGCCGACCTCGGACGTATTTAATTCCAAGATCTTTGGCATGATCATAATACTGCTGGAAGTCTTTACCGTAGGCTCTAATATCCATATAATAAATTGTAATGTCTATATCAGGATCAGACTCCTTAACAATTGATGCTTCTTTTGTTGCGTACATACAACAAACACGAGAACAATATGGAAAACCTAGCTGTTCACTACGGGATCCAACACATTGAATCCAACCAATAGACTTGGGTTTTTTACCATCTGACAAACGAGCTGGTTTTCCCTCTGTTGGACCAAAAGAAGAAAGCAGTCGTTCAAACTGCATAGCTGTTATTACGTTTTCATATTTCCCATAACCGTATTCTCTTCTCATTTCAGTAGGTTCAAATACTTCAAAACCTGTGGCGACAATAACACTACCAACATTTACTTCTATTTCTTCTGATTTTTCTAAAAACGATATAGCTTCAGGTTCACAAACCCGGTCACAATAACCGCAACCAACACAATTTTCATAATCAATTGTATAAATAATTGGTACTGCCTGTGGGAACTCAATATAAATCGCTTTACGTGTTGAAATCTTTTCATCAAAAGAACTTACCACATCAACCGGACAGACTTCTGCACAGTCATCACAACCAGTGCATTTATCAGGATCAACATACTTGCTTTTCCGCCAAATATTTGCTTTGAAATCACCGGGCTTGCCATCCAGCGAATTAATATCAGCATATGTAATGAGTTCAATGTTGGGATGACGTGAAAGCTCAACCATTTTTGGTGCAGCAGTACAAATCGAGCAATCATTTGTTGGAAATGTTTTATCAAGTTTTACCATTGACCCGCCAATTGTTGAAGTTTTATCGATGATAATTACTTTGTAACCTTTATCAGCTGTATCAAGGGCTGCTTGCATCCCAGAGATACCTGCCCCGACAATTAAGACATCTGCATCGATGACACGTTTTTTTCCTTGTTCTGCTCTCGTAGTAACAATACGTACTGTGCTTTCCAATTGAGGCATTGATTTATTTTCAATAATTATCTCAGGATCATCTAAAAAATAATCATCCTGAAGGGGTATTCCCAAATCATGATCTATTTTTTTATTGTAGCTCTTTAACGGCATTCTTCCCTGCCTCAAGTCCCTTTTCAAATGCTTTAATATTTAGATCTGTAAACTTCTTCGGGACACTATCTATAACTGATTCTTTTACAGCCTCAGTTTTTAATAGTCCAAAAATACTAGTGAATGCTCCAACCATGACAATGTTAGTTACAATTTTGTTACCAAGACTCTCAGCAATCTGCTGAGCATGAACTTTGTGCACCGGTTGACCGATATCATGTTTTTTAACAAGATCAGGGTCAACAACAATAATTGTGTCTTTACGGACATCCTTTCGATATGTATCAAATGATTCCTGTGACATTGCTAAAAGAATATCAACACCAGTAGGTCGAGGGTATCCAATTTTTTCATCAGAAATAATAATCTCAGATCTAGCTGCTCCACCTCGTGCCTCAGGACCATATGACTGGCTCTGAACTGCGTTATAGTCCATAAATACTGACGCGGCTTTTCCAATGATAAAACCAGAAAGGATTACTCCTTGACCTCCGAAGCCACAAATTCTTATTTCTTTTTTCATTTCTTTGCCCCCTTGGCTTTGGTTTCTTTCTCTTTTAATCTGTTCACAAGTTTTTCATATGATTCAAAAAACCCGGATTTTTGTATATCTTGAAAAACTCCTAGTTGTATCTTATCCTTTACCTGTGCTTTTTCTTCCTCAGTTCCATATTTCATTATCTTTTCATAATCCTCTTTAAGGATTGTATTATTGTCATACCAAGCCCAGTGTTTTTTGATATCTCCTAATTTATTACGTCTGCCATATGCTGTTGGACAGGGCGCTAAAAATTCTAACAAAGAAAAACCCTTCTTTTGAAGACCTTCTTTCAATGATTTAATAGGCTGATACGGGTGAGAAACACCCCATCGTGCAACATAATTTGCACCAAGTGCACAAGCAAGATTACTTATGTCAAATGGATGCTCGATATTTCCATATGGGGCCGTCGTAGCAATACTTCCTAATGGGGCTGTTGGAGCAAGCTGTCCACCAGTCATTCCATATATAAAATTATTAATCATTATTACAGTAATGTCAATATTACGTCGAGCTGCATGGATGAAATGATTACCACCTATACCTGAACAGTCACCATCTCCAGTAAAAACAATAACGTTAAAATCAGGATTGGCTGCTTTGATTCCTGTGGCAAATGCAATTGCTCGTCCATGCGTGGTATGTAAACCATCAGCGTTGATATATCCCGGTAACCTTGAAGAACAACCGATTCCTGAAGCGAATATGACATTATCCATATCCCATCCCAGTTCCTCCAATGCCCAGAAAGTATATTCTAAAACAACACCATGACCACAACCATTACAAAATATCGTAGGCCACATTCCTTCACGGAGAAATTTTTTATTTAACTCATCAGCTGTTTTAATTTCCACCATTTATTTTCCCTCCAAATATTTGTGTAATTCCATCGGAAGATGCATCTCACCGCCAATCTTTGGTGCAGAGATAACTTCACAATGTTTACAAGCAACTTCTTTAACCGGGTGGACTATTTGTCCGAGATTCATCTCTGGAACGATAATTTTATCTACATCTTTCGCAAGTTTTGTTATTAGTTTATCAGGGAATGGCCATACGAGTTTAAGACGAAGTAATCCAACTTTTTTACCTTCCTTCCTAGCTATTTCCATTGCAGATTCTGCAGGTCTTGCAGTAGCTCCATATGTTACAAATGCAATATCTGCATCATCAAGGTTTATTTTCTCAACCATTACAAGTTTATCAGCATCATCTGTGATTTTTTCTGTAATTCTTTTCACAAGTCGTTCATGATCTGGTTGTTTATCTGTTGCTGGAAAACCTTTTTCGTTATGGGTAAGACCCGTTACATACGTTCGATAGCCTGTACCAAAAGTTGCAAAATCTGGAACCTTACAGTTTTTTCTTGTTTGTGAGTTTGTAAAGGGTATGTATTTTTTCTTATCTATAGTCGCAGTGACCCTATTGATTAATTTTAAATCTTTCTCATCAGGTATAATAATACGTTCCCTAAGATGACCTACTTCTCCATCAGTCATAACACAAGCAGGGTTACGATATTTCTCAGAGAGGTTGAATGCCTCTACCGTGAAATCTATACATTCTTGTACAGTACTTGGTGCAAGAGCAAGTGCTTCAAAATCTCCATGGGTTCCCCATCGTACCTGCATCATATCACCTTGTGCTCCAAGTGTTGGCTGTCCTGTTGATGGACCAGTTCGTTGAACATTGACTATTACACATGGCGTCTCAGTCATAACAGCAAAACCATAGTTCTCCATCATGAGCGAGAACCCAGGACCTGAAGTGGCAGTCATGGATTTTGCTCCACCCCAGGTAGCACCAATTACTGCAGCGATACTTCCTATCTCGTCTTCCATCTGGATATATGTGCCTCCTACTCTAGGGAGCATTCGTGCCATTCCTTCTGCAACTTCTGAAGCAGGAGTTATTGGATATCCTCCAAAAAATGAGACTCCTGCAAGAAGCCCACCATAGACGCAGGCCATATCTCCTAGTATGAATTGTACTTTTTTCCCTAAAACTTCTCTTATCCGTTTAGGATCTCTTTTGCATTTCATTTTGTTTTTCCCCCTATTGGACTTAGAAGGGTTTTTTTATCCTCTTTTTTAATTTCTTCAGGGATAACAGTTATTGCAAGATCTGGACATATTAGTTCACAGAGTCTGCAATAATTGCATTTGTTATCTTTTTTCAACTGTGGAGGACGAACACCTTTCTTATTTAGCCGGTCGGATTCCTCAAGTGCATTCACTGGACATCGGTCTATACAGATGTTACAGCCCTTGCACCAGTCGTCTTTAAACTCTATCATTACTACACCATTCAGAATATATCTAATGCTCTCGAAATTGCCATCTCTCCTCTATATTCAGGAAGAATAATTGGGGCTGATTTTGCAGGTTTAATTTTTGCCTGCTCCAGCATTTTGTTATATTTATCAAGATGATTCAGCGTGAGTTTCCCAATTTTAGCTTTTTTAACATATTTTGCAGCGTAAATTCCTGAGCGTCTGCCAAATACGTTAAAATCAAGGAGAGAATTTCCCATCAGGCGGTTTTTACCGTGCACACCACCAGAGACTTCACCAGCGGCAAACAATCCAGGTATTTTGGTTTCAGTTTTTTCATTGATCTCCACCCCACCGTTCTGATAATGCAAGGTTGGGTAGACAAGAATCGGATGTTTTGTCATGTCAATGCCAAATCGCTTGAACTTCCTTACCTCACCAGCTAGTTTCGTTTCTATGGTCCCTTCTCCATGAATAATGTCAACCATAGGCGAGTCAAGCCAAACTCCAGGCATCCCCGTGGGCGTTACAATGCCTTTACCTCGTTTGCATTCCTGGATAAACATTGCTGATTCAACATCACGTGGCTCTAATGGGAATACAAATGGATCTCCATTCTTGTTGAGTGGTATAGCGCCAAGTCCTCTAATCTTCTCTGTTGATAGTATTCCAACCAGTGGTTCAGGATAAGCATCCCCTGTTGGATGTATCTGGATAGTGTCTAAATCAAGAAGATTGGCTCCTACATGATACGCCATAATGAGACCATCACCAGTAGCTCCGTAATGATTCGTTGTAGGGTAATTTGCAAGATGAAGTCGACCACTGCCACCGGTAGCCAGAATCGTGGCTTTAGCACGAATAACATAATACTCAAATGTTTCTAGGTTGAAGGCTATGCCACCCGCTAATTGGCCCTTATCATCCATTAGTAATTCAGCCATTGGACAAAACTCTAAAACAGGCATCTCCAGGTTTCGTGCTTTGTCTCTTATGTTTCTCATAAGTTCCATACCAGAATAATCCTTACAGCTATGCATACGATTGCGGCAAGTTCCACCTCCAGATAATTCTTGGAATTCGCCATCCTCGTGTCGGTCATACATCACTCCAAGTTCTTCATGCCAACTAATGATACCTGGAGCATCCAATGCAAGTGCTCTCGCAAGTTCAGGTTTATTAGTGAAATGTCCTCCGCCATAAATATCAAGATAATGCAATGTAGGGTTATCCTCGGGTCTGTCAGCAGCCTGAATCCCTCCCTGTGCCATCATAGAGTTTGCGTCACCGTGACGAAGCTTAGTAACAATCAGGATTTTATCTTTGGGAACACCAGATTCATATGCAAACAATGCAGCAACAGTGCCAGCACCACCGCCACCAATAATTAGTAAATCAACATCATAATCAATCTTACTTAAATCAACATCTTTAGGATCAAGAACAGGTTTGGCTTCAAGGAGATCCACTATACCATTATACAGAATCGTTCCCTTGTCTATGCCAACCTTGAGTTCTCTCTTTGTTCCTTTCATATAATCCGGATGATATTTACTTAGAACTTCCTCTCGAGATTTCATAGACATTGGTTTAACTGGCTGTGACATGTTTTTCTCTCGTTTTTCTTCTACCAGTTTTATGGATTTCATCATGTACTCTGGATATCCATCTGTAATTTTCACTTAATCACCCCCAGGACCTTTCTCTTCTGCCTCGATCTTTCTATTCTTGTACAACTCCAGTATCCCTTTATTATCCATTTTTATTAGCTTTTCAATTTCACTATCATATTTTCTGCTTTCGACTTCTTTTAGTCGTTTGGCTAGGTTTTTTGATTTTGTATCAATATATTTTCCACGTAATCTTCGAGCAAGCTGGGACACATGGTAATGCTTGATATCAGCAGGGCATCTCATTGCACATAGACCACATTGAATACAATCAAAAGAAATCTCAGCACATTTTGCAATCTCTCCCCTAATAGCTCTCTGAATGTACTTCATAACCTCAATATCTTGTGGGCAGGATTTTGTACATGTATTACACGAAACACATCGAGCAATCTCGGGATAAATTTCTAAAATTGTACTTTCAGTCGGCTCAAGTTTATCAATATCATATTCTACCTTAGTTGCAGGAACAAAAGGAAGCTGAACAAGATACATTTTATCTTCAACAACCTTCTGACATGCCAGATCAAAACCGAGTTTCTGTTCATCTTCTATTCTATAAATGGTAGAGCACGCACCGCAAAAACCAGCTCTACAACCACAACCTCTAATATACCTATAACCAGCATATTCCAAAGCCTTCATTATCGTAAGACCTGCAGGAACCTTGTAACTCTTACCCATAACAAAAACTTCAATCGTTCCAGCTTTTTTCTCTACATCCTCTGCTTTTTTAACATCTGGCTTTTCCAAAAGAACTTGTTCTTTTTTAATCATGATTTTATCCCCACAAAACCGACCAAATCAAATTTTAATATATTAACCAAAAATCTAAAACGACGTTTATTGATTCTAATATCTTCATGGTTAGCATCATCTATATGGATTTTCACCAAAACGGCTCCTCCAATACTTAAGTATGTTTCATTATGTAATTTATATAATATAAAGTTTTTGGAGAAAATATCATAATAACGAACAATATCAATAATTTTATATATTTGATAAAAAAACTCAGAGATTTTACTCTGTTTATCGATTATTTCGCTAATTTTCAGTAAAATGAGAAAAAAGTTTATATTCAGAATACTTATTCTCAAAACAATGAAAAAGTTTGAATTAACTAAAAAAGAAAAGCTTATGCTCTACGGTCTAGTAAACTATCCTCAACTAACAGATAAACAACTCTCCGAAAAACTTGATTTGAAGCATTCTACTGTCACATCGATTAGACATAGATTGAAAGAGAATGAATATCTCAGAAAACTCATAATTCCAAAACTTCAGAGTATGGGATGTGAAATGTTGGTTGTAATTTATACGAATTTTAGTCCGTTGATCCCTTTAGAAGAAAGAGTTGAAATAACTGGAAAAGCCATTGAAGTCTTTGATGAGATATTTTTTTCTGTTGGTGAACAAGATAAAGGGTTCTCTTTGAGTTTTTCAAAAGATTATGCAACTATTGGAAGAATCAACGACATTAGGACGCAGACATTTGGTGGACGCGGGCTTTTAGAAGAGGAGTATCCAAATATGGTGGTGTTCCCATTTGAAATTAGTAAAATATACCGTTTTTTTGATTTTGCTCCATTGTTGAGAAATAGCTTTGAGTTGAATTTAGAAGCAAAGGTAGAAGTTAGAAATATTGAATTTAGAAGCAACGAAGATGTAATTTTTTCAGATACTGAGAAAAATGTTTATTGTATCTTGACTAGTTATCCCGAGTTATCAGATAGCGATGTCGGAAGAGAGTTGGGAGTTTCAAGGCATACTATTTCACGATTAAGGCGTAAATTTAAAGAGAGTAACCTGATGAGTAGTATCATTTCACCTAATTTTGTAAAATTGGGTTTTGAGATACTAGCATTTTATCATATAAGGTTTGATCCTCGTAATCCGCCAAATATGGAAAACGATGAGGCTGCTTCGTTGATGAGCGATTCAACGGTTTTTTTAGCTAGTAGAAGGTTTGAAGCAGTTATGATTTCTATATACAAGGATTATGATGATTATAAATCAGGCATGATGAAGATTATGCAGATTTTAAAGGAAAATCAATGGATTGCAGAAGACCCAAGGATTAGAACATATAGTTTAGGCACAATGGTTTTTATCAAAGATTTTAAATTTGCTCCTATTGCTAGTAAAATAGTAGGCTGCGATTTTTGGGTTAAAAAGCTCTTAAATATGTGAATTTGTATTCATGTTGCCATGAAACTTTTTGAGTATCGGGGGAAAGAGCTGTTTGAAAAGCACGACATCTCAGTTCCAAAAGGCAAGCTGGTGAAGAATGAAAAAGATTTTTCTGGTTTAAATTTTCCATTTATTCTTAAAGCACAGGTTCCAATTGGGGGTAGAGGAAAAGCTGGTGGTATAAAATCAGTTGAAAATTTGAAAGATGCGAAAGAAAAATTTTCACAAATTATGGGTATGAATATCAGAGGATGCACAGTACGAAAGGTTCTTGCTGAAGAAAAGATCGATATCGAGAAAGAGCTGTATTTGAGTATTACTCTAGATCGCTCTAAGAGAATGCCACTTATTATGATCAGTGGCGAAGGAGGCATGGATATTGAGAGTGTGCCTGATGAAAAAATTTTCAAGGAATGGGTAAACCCATTGATTGGTATTCAACCATTCAATATACGTAGCGTGGTATCTAAACTTAAATTAGAGAAGGAAGAGGAAAAAGGAGTCGCAAAGGTTATTTCGAAAATTTACAAACTATTTAGAGAATATGATTGTGAACTTGTTGAGATAAACCCGCTTATCATCTCAAAAGATGGTGAAGTAATGGCATTGGATTCTAAGGTCAATATCAATGATGATGCATTGTATCGTCATCCTGATATTGAACCTGAACTTGTTGAGCTTACACCTCTTGAAAAAGATGCCAAGAATAAGGGTATTGCATTTATTCAACTAGATGGAAACATCGGTGTTATCGCCAATGGTGCAGGACTAACTATGGCCACGCTTGATGCATTGACTCACTTTAAGGGAGATGGAGGTGTGTTTTTGGATCTTGGCGGCACTGATGATCCAGAGAAGGTAAAGCAGGCCTTTGAGTTGATGAAGAAAGCTAAGCCTAAGGTGATATTTTTGAATTTATTTGGTGGAATTACAAAATGCGATACAGTCGCTAAAGGAGTGAAAGCCGTGATAACTAAAGAAGGAATTGATTGTCCGGTTATTACACGAATCAAAGGATGTAATGAGGATATTGCTAAGGATATTTTGAAGGATGCTGGACTCATTACTGCTGCGACTTTGCAGGATGCAGCTCAGAAATCTTGTGAGTTGGCAAGAGGTGCATAGATGGCAATATTTGTTGATGATAAAACAAAGGTAGTTGTGCAGGGTGCAACAGGTCATCAGGGTATGTTTCATATCGGTGAGATGTTAGATTTTGGTACCAAGGTTGTCGCAGGTGTGACTCCGGGTAAAGCCGGCCAGGAAGTACATGGTGTACCCATTTTTAATGATGTCAAGGATGCTGTTGATGAAACTAGTGCGAATACTACTTTAGTTTTGGTCCCTGCTCGCTTTGCGAAGGATGCAGTTTTCGAAGCGCTTGACGCCGGAATAAAAACAGTTGTTGTAATTACTGAAAATATTCCATTTCATGATGCGATGGAGTTTGTTCATTACGCAAAATATAACGATGCGGTGTTGGTTGGTCCAAACAGCCCAGGTATTGCTAGTCCTGGTAAAAGCAAGGTGGGTATTTTGCCGGGTGGTATTTTTTTAAAGGGTAATGTTGGTGTAGCTAGTCGTTCTGGGACATTGACATATGAAATCGTGAATTCGCTAAGTGAGAAAGGAATGGGTCAGAGTACTTGTGTTGGACTTGGAGGAGATCCTATTACCGGTACATCTTTTATTGGCGCTTTAGATGCTTTTGAAAAAGATAAGGACACCAAGGCTGTTGTTTTGGTTGGTGAAATTGGAGGAACTGCAGAGGAGGAGGCCGCTGAATATATTACTAAGAATATTAGTAAACCTGTTTTCGCGTTTATCGCTGGACGAACTGCCCCCCCAGGGAAACGAATGGGGCATGCTGGTGCAATAATTGCTAGAGGAAAAGGTACTGCAGCATCAAAAATAAAGGCTTTTGAAAAAGCAGGTGTCAAACTAGCGAAGTTTCCAACTGATATTGCAGATCTTGTTGAGAAGTATGGCTAAATGCTAGCAAGTTTTCACAATCTTCTTTTATTTCAAAAAAAACTCAAAATATTATTAATTGATAACTTTAAATATGAAAATTGGATAAACGCTTGACGGGGACGTTATATGGGCATTGTGGATTTGACATCAATGGCTGAGGGACAAACTACTCTTAGAAATGAAATTAATGAACGGCTTTTAAAACTTAAGAGCGAAATCTCAGATTATTGTTTTCAATGTGCTAAATGTACATCTGGTTGTGAAGCTCATAAGCTTTTAGAGCTGGAACCCCATAAGGTTGTCGCTCTTCTTAAACGTGGTTTGATCGACGAATTGGTTAATTCTGACGTCATCTGGACATGTATGAGTTGTTTTAAGTGCAGGGAACGCTGTCCACAAAAGGTTGCACCTGTGGAGATTTTGTTTGCACTAAAGAATATGGCTGTTGCAAGCGGAAAGCAAATTCCTGGGAAGTATACGGCTATGTTGCAATCTATTCTTTCTATAGGATTGATTCAGGATGTACAGACTGTTTCTACTCGAGATAATAAAACCAAGAAGCGAGACGACCTTGGGTTACCTGAGGTTTCTAAACCAGTTGATGCCGTAAAGTTTCAGACGGCGATAACAAAACTTGCTGTTGAAAAGGTTTAGGAGAATAACAATGACAAAGTATGCATTTTATCCCGGTTGTGTGATGCCAACAGAGCAGTATGCCTACGAAGTGTCTATACGGGAAGTTCTTCCGTTACTTAACATTGACCTCGTTGATGTAGAAGGTTTTTCTTGTTGTGGAGAACCTATGAAGAGCATGAATCAACTAATGACACTTTATCTTTCTGCTAGAAATCTTGCTCTTGCTGAGAAGCAGAATCTTGACTTGTTTGTGCCATGCCCTATGTGCCACCTCTCATTGAGTGAATGTCAGCGTGTTATGGAAAGTAATACAGAAATGCGAGATCGAGTGAATAGTATGCTTGCTTCTGAGGATTTACAATATAATGGATCGATTGACGTTGTGCATACAGTTAACCTTTTACATGACCATATTGGTACTGAGGAGATAAAGAAACATGTAAAGAAATCACTTTCGGGGTTGAAGATTGCAACCCATTATGGTTGTCATTTGATACGCCCAAGTGAGGTTGGTCGGCCGGTAGATTCTGAGAACCCACAGAAAATGGAAACCATACTGAAGGTACTGGGCGCTGAGCCAATGGATTATCCAGAGAAGCTTGATTGTTGTGGTGCGATGCTATCAGCGAATCATCCTGAGTCTGCACTGACAAAGACTGGTCAGAAACTCCAGAAGGTTCAGGAGCAAGGTTTTGATGTGTTTGTCGATGTGTGTCCTTGGTGTCATCGTATGTTTGATTCTAAGCAGGTGAAAGCCGGGGAGACTGTTGCAGTAAAACTCGAGATACCAGTGATGTATCTGACGCAACTGTTGGGTCTTGCACTTGGTGTTAAAAAAGAGAAACTTGGTTTAGAGTTGAATCTTAGTCCTGTGGATAAATTAAAACTTGGAGATAAATAGTATGAGCAATAAGATTGGCGTGTTTGTATGTCATTGCGGCATAAACATTGCTTCATTGGTAGATGTGAAGGCACTTACTTCATATGCAAAAACCTTGGATGGCGTTGTGGTCAGTAAGGATTACAAGTACATGTGTTCTGATGTTGGAGCAACTCTTATAAAAGATTCTATAAAGAAGCATAAGCTTGATGGCGTTGTTATTGCTTGTTGTTCTCCTCGCATGCATGAACATACGTTTCGTGGTGTTGTTGAAGCCGGCGGTGTAAACAGCTTTAACTTAGAGATAGCAAATATCCGAGAGCAGTGTTCATGGGTTCATGAGGATAAGAAACGTGCTACTGAGAAGGCAGAGGCGTTGGTTCGTGGTGCTGTTGCTAAGGCGCGGCTATTGGAGCCATTGGAGACGGCAAAAATTAAAGTTACACCTGAGGCCCTGGTGATTGGAGGAGGCATCGCGGGTATTCAGGCTTCTTTGGATCTTGCTGAGGAAGGGCATAAGGTGTATCTCGTGGAAAAGACGCCGAGTATCGGTGGTCGGATGGCACAGCTGGATAAAACGTTTCCGACGCTTGATTGCTCTAGTTGTATTCTTACCCCAAAGATGATGGAGGTTGCAAATCATCCAAATATTGAGTTGTTTAGCTATTCAGAGGTTGTTGATATTGAAGGCAGTGTTGGCAACTACAAGATTCGTATTAGGAAGAAACCACGGTATATTGATATGGAAAAGTGTACTGGATGTGGAGATTGTGTTGAGGCTTGTCGGTTGAAGGACCGTATTACTGGTGAGTTTGATATGGACATGGGCAAGCGGAGTGCAATCTATATACCATTTCCACAGGCAATTCCGTTAAAATGCACGATTGATCCTGATCATTGTTTGATGTTGACTCGTGGAAAGTGTGGCACAGGCCCCTTATGTGTAGAAGCATGTGAGGCTGGGGCCATCGATTTTAAACAAAAGGAAAAAGAAGTTGAGGTTGATGTTGGTGCTATCGTGGT
The DNA here is from genome assembly GCA_030619765.1 of Thermoplasmatota archaeon. Lineage (GTDB taxonomy): Archaea > Thermoplasmatota > E2 > DHVEG-1 > DHVEG-1 > JAGLML01. The sequence goes on along the minus strand of JAUXAU010000051.1, from coordinate 12,157 downwards.
GGCAACTGGGTATGATGTGATGGATCCCTCGAGTTTGTACGAGCATGGGTATGCACGTTCGGATGATGTGATTACAACACTTGAGATGGAGCGTTTGATCAGTTCATCTGGTCCGACGGGTGGAGAGGTACTGCGTCCGTCCACTGGTGAAAAGCCAAAAAGTATTACGTTTGTATTGTGTGTCGGTTCTCGTGATGAAACCGAGTGTACGTGGTGTTGCCGCATTGGGTGTATGAGTGCATTAAAACAAGTGTACTTGTTAAAAGAAAAGCTCGGAGACGATGTTGAGATTAATGTGTGTTATACAGATATTCGTAGTTTTGGTAAGGGATATGAAGAATTTTATCGAAATATTCGTGGAATAAAAACAAATTTCTTCCGTGGTCGCCCATCTGAAGTCAGAAATGCGGGAGATCATCTTAGTATTGATATTTTTGATACAACGACGAATAAGTTATTTGAGATTACTACCGACTTGGTGGTACTGGTTCCTGCGCTGGTACCACGCGCTGATGCCGACGAGTTTGCCCGTGTGCTTCGTATCTCACAGAGCGGCGATGGGTTCTTTTTAGAAGCTCATCCGAAGCTACGTCCGATGGATACGTTCACCAGTGGTATTTTTGTTGCTGGATGTTGTCAGGGTCCAAAAGACATTCAGGATACAGTGTCAATGGCAAGCGGTGCAGCTGCTCGAGCGGCTACTATTTTGTCTAAGAAAGAACTTGAGGCAGAACCACAGATTGCTTGTGTGGATGAGGATGCTTGCTCTGGTTGTAGCGTGTGTATCTCGGTTTGTACGTACAACGCGATTGAGCTCGTGAAAGAAGATGACGAAAAATCTCACGCGAAGGTGAATGAGGCGCTTTGTAATGGTTGTGGTGCATGTGTTGGTGCATGCCCCTCAGGTGCAATGCAACAACATGGGTTTAAAGATAAACAAATCCTCCCCATGATTGAAGAAACCATATAATGACTAATTTAATATTTTAAAAACGGAAGGTCGCATCTAAAAAAATTAATTCTAGATGTAGTACCATATATTTTGTAAAAATGAGTTTCTCGATTAAGATTAAAATTTCCAAACTGAAGGCAAAAATATTGTGGAAACATTTGTTCCAATAATGAAGTTAAGACTATGGGATATGGGCTTCTATGTAGAACATTTTATATATTAGATTTCCCCTATAGATTAATGTAGGGGAAAAATATGAAGAAAATTTTAGATATCAAATCAAAGACAATAATTACTATATTGTTAAGCATGCTGATGTTAGGTGGTGTTATTGCAAACGTTCATGCCGGTGAAAACAATCAAGATTTAGACTATGGGAAAATTGGTTATTTTGATATTTGCGAAGATACAATTAGTGTAACCATCCCTATAGGAACTTACGAGATTAAAAACACCGAACAGGGACATGAGATATCTGTCGAAAATCTCGGTCGTTTGTTAGTACCAGGAAAACCTAACCTGCCTTCGAAGATATTCGCGGTTGCTATTCCGCCTGGTGCTGAGGTACTTGAAGTTACTTTTAATACAGGGGAAGGCGTGGTGCTTCCTGGAACTTATGAAATATCTCCGTCATCATTACCTCGAGTTATAGGACAGGAAGATCCTCTGATTTACGAGTACGAGAGAGAAATGTATGAAGAAAACTATAACACAGTCTATGGAAGTGATGAGCCATATCCACAATCGGTTGGAGAATTTGTACGCACAGCAGGCTACCGAAGTTATAACCTTATTGATGTGAGAATAACGCCATTTGCCTATTACCCATTGTCAGGCAGTTTGATTTATTACCCCGACGTTACCATCGATGTGAGATACACATTTCCTGATGGTTTCTCATTTGATGACATCGTGGTTGATAACCTTGTAAGTACAGAACAAACTGCTGAAAAAATAATTGTTAACTACGATCAAGCTAAAAACTGGTACCCTAAGGGTACAACAGGTAGAGGTACTCATGATTTTGTTGTCATAACTTTGGACTCATTGACATCCTCTGTTACCCCCCTAAAAAACTGGGAGCAGAGTAAAGGTAGATCCGTTGAAGTAGTAACTACAAACTGGATTAATTCCAACTATGATGGCTGGGACTTGGCTGAGAAAATGAGAAACTTTCTAAGAGACAAGTACCCCTCTGATGAATGGGGTATTAAAGATGTATGCCTTATTGGTCATTATGATGATGTACCTATGCGTCGGACAGCTCAGAATACGGGATATGGACAACCTGAAACTGATTACTATTATGCCGAGCTTTCTCTTCCTGATGATCAGTCTTGGGACGCCGATGGAGATCATCAGTATGGTGAAAACTCAGACCCAATTGATTTTTATGCAGAGGTAAATGTAGGCAGGATCCCCTGGAGTGATCCTGCAACAGTTTCAAGTATTTGTGAAAAATCAGTTGCGTATGAACAGAATGACGATCCTGCATTTAAGAAAAACATCCTCCTTCTAGGTGCCTTCTTCTGGCCTGACACTGACAATGCAGTGCTCATGGAGGAAAAGGTTGATCAAACTTGGATGTCTGATTGGTCGATGACACGGATGTACGAGCAGGGCCAGTCTTCTTATCCAATGGATTATAATCTGGATTACAACAACGTGGAATCGGTATGGTCTTCAGGCTCATATGGTTTTGTGGACTGGGCAGGTCATGGGTCACCCACCGCATGTTATGAATATTATCCTTCCCAGGCTTTTGTCGACACACAAACCTGTACTTACCTTAACGATGATTATCCAGCGATTATATTTGCAGATGCGTGTAGTAATTCGGATACTGATTATTTGAACATTGGTCAGGCGATGCTTAAACAGGGTGGCGTTGGTTTTCTTGGTAGCACCAAGGTGGCCTATGGAATGCCTGGTTGGAACAATCCATATAGTGGATCTAGCCAGTCGTTAGACTACTTCTTCACCACTTGTGTTACTTCTGGAGATTACACACAAGGTCAGGCTCATCAATGGGCTTTGCTTGAGATGTACACAAATAATCTGTGGTACTATAATAAGTATGAGATGTTTGAATGGGGAGCACTTTGGGGGAACCCTAATTTAGGAATGGTTACTGCTATTGTGAATAAGCCACCAGATACACCTGGTCAACCGGATGGACCAACACAAGGAGTAGAGGATAAAGAACTTACATACTCTGGCAGTACTACCGATCCCGAAGGAGAACAAATATATTATATGTTTGACTGGGGAGATAACACGTCTAGTACCTGGATTGGACCATATGACTCCGGAGTCGCTGGAGAAGCATCCCACATTTGGATTGATCCAGGAGAATACGATATAAAGGTAAAGGCAAAGGATGTGAACGGTAGCGAAAGTGATTGGTCAACTCCATTACCAGTTACAATTGTTGGAGGACCTTTACTTGATATGGGACTTATTAGTGGAGGACTATTCAGAGTAAACGCAGTAATAAAAAACAATGGCGCCACTGATACATCAAATGTAAAATGGAATATCATTCTTAATGGCGATTCAATACTACTAGGCAAGGAAAGCAATGGCGAGATTCCAAGTATCCCTGCAGGTGGGCAAACAACGGTACACTCGGGCTTGATAGTCGGATTCGGAAAAATAGAGGTAACAGCTACAGCGGAAATACTAGAAGGCTCGGATGCAAGACAACAAGGTGGAACAGTATTACTGTTCTTTGTGCATATTAATCCAGGTGGCGGTATATAATACAGCGATAAATAAGAATCCTTTCTCTATAATTTCTTTATTATCAAATTTATTAAAAAAATCTAATTTTGGATAATACTAATCGATCTTAATTGGATGGCCTTCCCTGATTACTGAAGCCATTGTTTGGTTCATATGGGTTGAATGCAGGATCACCGTAAAGGACTCGCACATAGTAATTGGGAAGCTCTTTGTCCACTCTCTTCTCTCCCCTCAACGCCTCACCTATGCTAAAGTCGTCTACTATTAAATGATTTTCAAGAATAGTGAGTCCTGCCTCTGAACCGGTGGTTCGAGTTGCCCCGATAAAGCAATTGCATCCTGCATGTAGCATTGTTAGTCCTATGTTCATTTGAGGAGGTATTCCATCTATGCGTCCCATGAGACAGGCAGACGTAAGAAATACACTTGGTTTATCATATGTCCAGCTTTTTGCATGTGCAACATCAATCGATCTGCTATAATAATCAAGACCATATAATGAGGGCGAATACCAGAACCAATCTCCATGGCCTAGATATTCTATATAATTTGAACCAATGTAAGCTTTAAACAACTCAGTTAATTGTCTACTGTTTCTGAGATCGCCAAAGATTCGAGGGTAAAAGCCATATTTTCTTATCTCAAGTGAGTACGGTATTTGATGAAAGATTCCTCCTGTTTCCCCAAATCCCTCGCCAAAGATGAAACTAAACCGATTGTGCCAATCTTTTGGCCTAACAGGTAAATCACATATTTCTTTGTAGAATAATGTTCTTACAATCAACAATGAAACGTCTTGTACATTCCAACCAACTATGCGTCCAACAGAAAGGCTCCAATTAAGCGAATAGGGGTTGTCAGAAGGAAGACCTTTTTCATAAATACCTTGTTGAGATGGAGCATAGTAGTACATTGGAACCATGTTGGTTCCAGCTAGGATTGCAAGCCACGCTGGACCATTGAGATAGTCATCAAGCATTTCGTAATTACTAATAAGATTTAGAGTATTATTCAGTTGTTCTATTATATATCTTACTTTCTCATTTGTGAAGTTATGGAGTTTTTCATTATGCCATGGTCCTGTTCCAGATCCTTGAGCAGCTTCTGTGTAACTATCATTTGTTAGTTCAAAATTTGAATCAGCAATTATAATTCCTCCATGAGCAGATGTAAGATAAGGAGCATTTATCGAAAGCTTCGGGATAAGAGATAGATGAGGTTTTTCTAGTTCAGATATTTTAATAGAAACTTTAAAATCAGTATCCACGAGTGAAATTCCGCGCTGGGAGAAATAGCCACCCTTTATACCATTATAAATGCGAACAACAAGCTTGTAAGTTCCAGATGCGTTGCAGGCTAGTGTTTCCAGATATGCAGTTCCAAAATCTAAGGCAAGACTTGAGGAATAGGCAACGATATTATCAAAAGGGTCATAGAGGGTTAAGAAAATGATCGGGACAATAGGATTAATTTTGTTTGTATAAGACTCACAATTTTTTGTAATATTTCCATAAACCTGGATTCTGTTAATTCCATTTGGAACGATTACATTAAATTGTTTTGTATCTTTTCCTTTAATATCAAATTCTTTTCCAAGAATCGTAATTTTTATATTTGAGATATGATCAATGAATGTTGTCTCATTGACATCAATAATATATGGTGGTACAACATCTGAAGGATTGGTCAAAGTAATATAATTAATTTCACCAAATTTATCTTTGATTACAGTCAAAACTATATTCTGTATTTCATCAGCTGTTTCCAGTTTTGTAACGTTTATACCAGGCATATTTACTTGAATGTTTCCAATTACAAATGCATTGCTAACGTTAAGAGTGTTGCAAAGATCCTCCAGTTCATTGGTATTATTATCAAAGATAAGAATCGGAATATTAAGATAACTTGCTAAAGGACTAGCAATTAGACTAAGTTGATATTCATCCATACTACTTGGGATGATTACAATAGTTGAGGTAAAGGAAAATACATATTTTGCAGCTTCAATAGCAACTCCCGATGGTGAACCTAATATCTCTGTGGTGTTATATGCTGTATACAAATGCTTCCCTAAAACTAAAATCGAATTATTTCCTGAATCCAAGTAATTGTTAATGAACATCTCTTGATGATTTGCCAGTAACCCCCCGTGCTGAACAAGCATTGGCTTTAATCCAGTTGATTCAATTGTGTCATACCAGCATGAGATGTAAGAGCCAATGATACCAAATAACGGGTTGCTATCTGGAACTACAATAACATCTTCTATAAGATTTCGAACAGATATTAAATTTGATAGCACATCTGCAGTCTGAAAATCTTGCTTTTCAACAGATACGCCCACTGCATTAGCTATATTGAGAGAAATAAATAATATTGCTAGTGAGACAACAAATGCTTTATTCATCAAATATTTATAAGGATATGCATATTAAAAACATTTGCTATGCAATATTATCATTCATAGACAAAAAACAAACATTATCGTTTAAAAGATTTGGAAGAAGATTGACAAGAATAATCTAAAGAGATGCCAATGAAGATTCATACTTCTCTACTACATATTTTCTACCCTTTTTTACAACCTTGTGCCCCTCATATTCCAAAAGTACTTTTATTTTATCGATGCCACCAGGATATTTTTCGTTTATGACACCGCCTGATTTTAATGTTCTCCAGTAGGGAGTAATATCTTTTTTTCCTTCTGATGCATCTTCTTCAGCAGCATGAGCAGCAATCCAAGCGAAAATTCCTGTGGTTATTGGACAGCCAATAGTGGCACCATGTCTTTTAGCGAGTTTTTCACGAATTTCATTGATAGTAATTAGTTTACCTTTTGACACCCTTTTCATGATTTCATTCACTTCTATTGGAGCCGGAATTACAACTGTACCTGTTCCCCATCGCTTACTCATGTTCTCATTAATTTTCACTACTTTAGGAAGATCCTTGCTATCAGCCAATTTCTCACGCCATGATTTTTTTGTTACCATAGATACCACTCAAATATTATTGTTTTCTAACTGTTATTTCTTTATAAAATTTATTTTCAAGGAAGCATCGTTTTTATTTATTTTATTAGCTCTAATCTATTTTATTATAAAAAAATATAATAAAAGATATACAAAGGCTTAAGTATATGTCGTACTTTATATAATTAATATAAGGGAGGCAAAATAATGAAAAAAATATTGTCGTTTGCAATAGTTATATTATTTGTCCTTGCAGGACTTGGAGCTGTTGGAATATCCAGCAATAAAACTGTAGAAAATTTCTATGAAAGTGATTTTAAAGGTTTGTTCGATGATATCTCAGCATATAGATACCAAACTGCGTTATACTCTACTTCAGAAGATGTTCAAGAAAATCATTATAATGAAGAAATTCAAAGCACTGGAGTGAATAGAGATTATCCTATTGGTGAAATAATATGGCAGTATACACTTACCATCTATGATCCTAGTCCAAAAGCAATTGCGCCTATAGCAGATATCAATGGAGATGATATTGATGATGTAATTGTTTGTTCAGAGGATGATTATGTTAGATGCTTCGACGGAGGAGCAATCGGTACAGGCGTGGTTCTTTGGGAACATGAGATATATGCTGGAGATATATATTCTCAAAAAGGTTTAACAATTAATGAAGATGTAGACGGTGACGGGTACAATGATGTTGTCGTTGGCACTGCCTGGGGTGACCGTTCAATACATACACTTTCTGGTAAAACCGGTAATGAAATCTGGAAACATGACACCCATGAATATGGTGGTGGCGGTTGGGTCTATCAGGTTGATTGTAGCTATGATTACAATGGTGATGGTGTGATTGATGTGTTAGCAACTACTGGCGGCACCTCAGATGGTCCGAGGCGAGTATATTGTCTAGATGGCGAAGATGGTACGAAAATTTGGGAATGCCCTCTAGGTAGCCCCAGAGGACCTGGATTCTCCGTAATTGGTATTGAGGATTTCACTGGTGATGGACAGCCTGATGTTCTTGCTGGTGCGTCCAATAGCGCTGAAACCATAGGATATGCTTATGGTATCAATGGAGCAACTGGTAGCATAATATGGACATTTACTGCTGCAGGATCATCAGTTTGGGCATTGGAGCAAATTGACGATATCACTGGTGATGGAATAAAAGATGTAATAATTGGTGATTTTGGTGGTAATATCTATGGGCTTGATGCAACAACGGGAAATCAGGAATATAGTACTTCACTTGGATCTGCAATAATAACTCGATTTGCAAAATTAAATGATGTAAATGGTGATGGTCACCCTGACATCGTACCTGCACATAGTACCACGCATGTTACTCAGGTCATTGATGGATATACTGGTAGTATTATTTGGTCACACCCTGTGGCAGATCAGCCATGGAATGTAGCGAGAACCGCAGATATCAGTGGGGATGCAATAGATGATGTGTTGGTTGGCACGTTGTATAACAATAATTATTGCTATTTCCTCAATGGAGTAAATGGCTCTGAGTTAGAAGTAGTTCCCTATTATGAGGCAGTGGATGCTATTATGGCAATACCAGACGTTACAGCTGATGGTTCTATGGAAATGGTAGCTGGAGGAAGAAATGGAAAGTTAGTTTGCTTTTCAGGAGGACTTAATGCATATAAACCAAGTAATGTTACAGCTGATTTTACGGCAGACATTACAGAAGGTACAGCACCTTTAACTGTGCATTTCACCGATTTATCCACCGCTGAAAACACCACAATAACTTCTTGGGAATGGGATTTTGATAACGACAGCGTAATTGATTCAGAAGAACAAAATCCCGTCTGGACATATACCGAAGAGGGAATCTACACAGTTTCATTGACAGTCTCTGATGGAACAATTTCTGATACAGAGACAAAGGTGGATTATATAACAGTGCTGCCGGCAGAAGTAGCATTAGAAATTGGAAACATTACTGGTGGAAAAGGGGTAACCGTGGCTATTAAAAACGTTGGTGCCGGCAATGCCACTAATGTCAAGTGGAATATTACTATTGACGGTGGTTTCATAATTATCCCAAAGGCAGATTCAGGTGAATTAGGAACTCTTGCTTCTGACCAATCAGCAAACCTAACCTTTGGACCAATGGGAATTGGACTTGGCATCATTACTGCCATGCCTAAGATAACGGTTACTGCAACATGTGCTGAGGGCTCATCTGCAGAGAAGAGTGCAGAGGCTAGAATAATACTCTTCTTTGTACTGATGCAATAAGTCAAACGACCCATTCTATCTTCTTTTTTTTTAATTCCATAGAGTAATGTGCCTACGAAAACAGTTTACTAAAACTGGCTTTGTGATATTTGTTTTTTGTTTTTATTTTATGCCAAACATTTAAATTAAATTGCGATGAATATGAACCCTTATAAATAGATTTATCCATAAAAAATCAGTTGAACCATTAAAAACACAATAAGGACGTTCAGCAAAACCAGATGCTGTTTAACAAATCTTATCATCTGGGAAAAACAATTGTTTAGTGGGTTATAAAACTGAAGTTTATACGATGTTTACCCAGACTATAGGAATATCTTTTGGGATTACTTTCTTATTTTTTTTCTTGTTTTTCTTCTTATTCATGTTTACGCCTCTTTTATTCTTAGAGCAAGTTTCCTGGCTCGATTTCCCACAACAAATGATTTGGCGATGGATTCTATTTCCTTGGCCTCTTCGGGGTTTGATACTTGTCCTACAATCATCATTTTTTATCATTCCTCACCTCCTGTTTTGTCCGTTTGCTTATTAAGGGCTTGTTGTACAATTGTTACCCAGTATCTTTACGCTTGATGCCTAAAAATTAATTGTAAAAATTTTTTGAAAAAACCATTCTTTTTAGTATTAAAATTCGTTGTTAGGTAGATTTTTAAAGAGAAGTAAATTGTTAATTTAGGTAAATGCCAAAAAAAACTAATGTAGCGGTGCAAAAAATGTTCTGTGTAGAATGCGGGAAAGAAGAAAAAATATTCAGAAACGGAGTATGCATTAGCTGCTATCTTAAGAATAACAGCTTTACAAAGGGACCAGAAATCCTCGATATCTATATATGTCCTAAATGTTCGTCATATAAATACAAAAATACCTGGATACAGGGATCATTTGAAAAAGCACTAAAACGTCAAATTAAAGATAACTTTCAAATAAGCAGCGAGCTAAAAAAAGTACAAATAAAAACAGATTGTGATGAAAAAGGCAAAAATATATCGTGCAAAGCAGTTATTTCTGGTTATTTAGAAGGTCATGAGATATCAGAAAAGCATTCTCTAACCGTTCGTATAAGAGGAGTTGTATGTGATATTTGTTCTAAACAATTTGGGGGATATTTTGAGGCAACTCTACAAGTAAGGGCAAATAAAAGAAAACTGACAAAAGAAGAACTTGAAACTATTCGATTAAATGTAGAAAACCTTGTCGAAAGTGTTAGGGCTAAGGGTAATAGAGGATTGTTTATTACAGATTTTGCTGAGGAACATGGCGGCATTGATTTTTATCTAAGTGAAAAAGGATCTGCATATACAATCGCCAAAAAGATACAAGAGAAATTTGGCGGCGAAATAAAACAATCATCAAAAACTGTTGGTATGAAAGATAGTAGACAAATATTCAGGATGACCTGTCTCATCAGACTGCCCGCCTATGGAAAAGAGGATTTTATTTCTCTTGATAATTCATATTTCTACATCTCTTCCATTAGTGGAAACAAAGTCCATACTTTCGAACTTTCCAATTGGACAGAAAGAGTCTTTGATGGCAAAGATCTTCAAAAAGCAAGTATAATTGGTGGAAAAGAACTGGTTAAAGAGATGATTTTTGTTAGTCAGTCAAAGGACGAAATACAGCTAATGGATCCAAAAATGTATAAAACCTTTGAAGTAAGAAAACCAAAAAATGTCTCTTTTACATCTAAAATAGTAAAAATAGTTAAAATAGGAGATAAGATCTTTTTATTTCCAGAAAAAAACATAACTAATAAATAGCAACAACGTTATTATTGCCATCTACTGAGGAGATAGATTTATGGCAAAAACATCAATAGGTTTAGAGGAAAACATAGAAGGAGCATTATGTTACATACTATTTTTTGTAACTGGAATTGTATTCTACGTTTTAGAAAAGGATAATAAATTTGTGAGATTTCATGCAATGCAAGCTATACTAGTCTTTCTACCTGCTTGGATAATAGTCATTTTATTAGGTTGGATACCATTTCTTGGTTGGATAATAGCTGGTCTAATTGCACTGCTTACAGTAATTCTCTGGCTAATATTAATGCTTAAAGCCTATCAAGGAGAAAAATTTAAACTACCCGTAGTCGGAGATATTGCTGAAAAAAATTCATAGACTCAGCAATTTTTTTCTTGGCATACTATTTCTATAATCATACATTGTTGGTTTTTAAAGAGTTATCTTATGAATGATGGGAACTTATTTATATAAAAAACAATTGGCTCATTAAAATGAGGATTGCATTAAAATTCGCCTATGATGGCAGAAAGTTTCATGGATATGCACGACAGCCCCAATTAAAAACCATTGAAGGAGAAATAATAAAATCTCTTATAAAACATAGTTTTATTGAAGATACCAAAGAATCATGCATTAGATCGGCGAGTAGAACCGATAAAGGAGTTTCTGCATTAGGTAATGTTATCGCATTTAATACGGATTCCTACAAAGAACGTATTTTTCAAGAAATGAAAGAGGATTTAACAGATATTCTAGTCTATGGGATTAAAGATGTTGAACAAGATTTTTATCCAAGATATGCGAAACGGAGGACATATAGATATTATCTTAAAAATGAGAATCTTGAAATAGATGGGGTATTATCTGCGGCAGCGTCATTTGCAGGAGAATATAATTTTAGTAATTTTGCAAGGACAGAGGAATTTAAGGACCCTGTACGAACCATCGATAATATTATTGTAACGAATCAAGATGATTTTTTTATCATGGATTTTTATGCCCAAACTTTCCTTTGGAATCAGGTCAGAAGGATTGTTTCAGCCATTCAGAAAATGGGAATTGGTAAAATTGAAAAAGAACAGATTATTGAAGCGCTTCATAATCCAAATAAAAAAGTTGATTTTGGGTTAGCTTCAGCAGAACCACTCATTTTGAGAGATATTGTATATGATTTTGAATTTGAGTATGATAAAAAGTTATTGAACTCTTTGAAAGATTTCGAGAAAAACATAGTTTCATCATTTTAAAAGAATTTGAATTCACTATTTTATCAAATTTATTTTTTAACAGCAACCAACTATTTTCAGGCAGAAGGATAAGACCATAGATGTACCTTAGGCTGTTGAAAAATTGATTTTTAATTTCATTATGTTTGACTCATAAGATAAAAATAAGGGAATTTTAACATTGGTAACTTTACCAATATTTAAAGATTATCTAGTATTTTATCAATCAAGTTTCTTATTCTCTTCAA
>JAUXAU010000133.1 GCA_030619765.1 Thermoplasmatota archaeon | reverse complement strand
GGCATCATTATAATGTCTGATAGCATAAGGTATAAATTAAGAAAACACTCAGCAACCCTTTTTTCAATAGCAGGATGCTTGTCCATCATTTTCAAAATATCACACTCCCCTTTAGATGGATAATAACTATCCTTTAGACGCCTAGCCAACGGGAGATCCTTGCTGACAACAAGCGCTTTTTTTTCTCCTTCATGAGCGGTTAAAACCCTCTTAAGCCATTCGTCAATCTTATCAGCCCAATCGTACATTTCCTGTTCAGAGAAGACTTTCTTCTCTAATCCATTGGTAAAAATGGAAATAAACTGCCTGTCCAAAGGAGAATCCATCCTCATTTCCCTTAATGCAGTAACATAGCTGGCAACAAGATGCGACATCCGAGACGTGTACAACTTATCCAATTTATCCACAGCATTTTTTAATACAGTAACTATCTCTCCAATTTCTTTCTTACATTCTTTAAAATCATACAAAGGAAAGTTGCAGATGGTCACTGGACCAAATACCAGGATGTTGTGCATATCTCCCTGGAGAGGCAGAAGATATTTTCCCAGTTCCTTCAACGCATTGATGTCATCTTCAAAAACTAGTTCTTCATACGTATACGGATGCGCTATCAACCTCCACGTATAAGCCATACCTGTTTTTTCTGGTTTTTTCACCTCTAATGTTCCTTCATCGGTCATAGAGGTTAAATATCGATTTATCGTTTCTCTCTTACGAAATCCCGGATATTTTTCTTTCCCAATATCCATTATTTTTCGTATGGGATACCATTTCCCTCCAGATTCCTCCATTATGCGATAAATCATTTTATAGGTCTCTCGATCTCTCAAAGCATCGCCTGACACACCAACTTTCATCCTGCTTTTTTTATTCAATATTATTCACCCACCTAATGTAGAACCTACTGTAACCATCCTATAGAGCGGCAAGCTTATATAATTTGTTCGATAAGCATTAAATAATAAAAAATTTAATAGAAGTGATCCAATGAAATTGAAAAGAGAACAAAATGGTAAAAAGGCAGGAATGCCAACTGACATTATAGATGGAAAACCTAAAATGGTGACACAGAACGAAAATCCCGTAGATCTGACCGAAAAAAAAATTGGGAAAAACAATTATAGTAAAAAACACAAAAAACGTAAAAGTTTAAAGATATCGTTTTGCGCATGCTTTAGGTTCCTACTGAAAAGAACATCTTATCGAGGGCAAAAAACTATATTCAAAAAATCACGTGTTGACAGAATGCGTGGTATGGTAACCGTTCTGCTGACACGACAAAAACTTTATATGCATAGGAGTACTACCATAGATGGTGAGATGGTGATGAACAATGCCTCTTGATCGGCATAGATCCATTGAAACATTCATTGAAAAATTTGAGAAATTCTACGTCAAAGATACGATCAGGCATTATCGTGGTGTTCTTAAAAACTTTTTTAAAACCATAGGCAAGAATCCAAATACCTATATCGTCGATATCAAAAAACTTGATGGAGAAGAGCGAGAAAACACCATAAAAACATACGAAGAAGATGTGGAAAAATTCTGGTTGGCACTTAAGAATAGGTCACCGAAGTCACGGTCAGGCAATATATCTAGTGTGAGGACGTTTCTTTCCGAGTTTAATATTGAATTGTCTACAAAATTCTGGAAGGACATACATAGAAGATCCCCGCCAGCTGTCGCAATAACGGACGATATTGCCCCGACCAATGAGCAAATGAAGAGAATACTGCAACATGCTGATCTCAGGGCAAAGGCATTATTCTTGGTATTGGATTCTTCAGGGATGAGAATAAACGAGGTATTACAGTTGGAGCCAGAGGATATAAAGTTGGAGAATGACCCGGTTCGGATCAATGTACGAATGGAGATAACAAAAACAAAGCAAAGGAGGATTACATTTATGAGCAACGAGGCGAGGGATACACTGATCGAGTGGCTCAATGTAAGGGATGAATGGTTGGAGACTGCTGTAAAAAGATGTAATCTCGTTCCATCGCATGAAAGACATGAGGATGGAAGTGTAAAAATGGTGCCCGTCAAGAAGAATCCAGATGATACTCGGGTATTCCCGTTTAGTCCTGGTAATGCTAGAGGAATATGGAATACGTTGCTCAAAAAGGCAGGGCTTGCGGAGCAAGACAAGAGAACTAACTACCACAAGATGCATCTGCACTGTATGCGAAAGCGTTTTAGTACCAAGATGCCGGGATATATAAGTGACAATGGTAGAGATATCACCGAAACATTGATGGGACACGCAGGTTATTTAACAGGTCCATATCGTAGATTTTCAGAGGAAGACTTAGCAGAAGGATATAAAAAGGGAGTCAATGGCCTGTTGATATTTGAAAAGGGTGAGGATATACAGAAGATGCGAGATCTGCAGGAGAAAAATAAAGCGATAGGATCAGTAATAAACCTACAAGCAGAAAAAATAGACCAGCTGTCGTCGGAGAAGGAACAGAGGGTCCAAGAAGTCAAGGAGATAGTACAAGAGGCTATACAGAATGAACGCGAGAGTGACAGGTCATCGCCAGAGAAAGTGCAGGCAATGGAAAACAATCCAAAGTTTGAGGAGGTGGTTACTAAGGCAGTAATGAAAAACATAGCCAACAGTCCAGAGGTTGAGGAGGCAGTTAACATCATTAATAACGTAATAATGAAAAACTTAGTCAACGATCCAAAGTTTCGTAAGGAATATCGTGATATGATGGCGGCAGGGATGGGGGTCAAAAGCCCAGAAGTTCAAGATAAAGCATTTGGCATAGAAACAAAAAAGTTTAGACGACTAAGAAGAGAGGACAAAAGAAAGGAAGCCCAACGCAAACTGTTTACCTAACATTCTATGATGTTTATCTGAGGAGTTGGTGAGAACTCAGTTAAATGTATTCCAGGTATCTGTATTGCACAGAGAAATCATCGAGGTGTTGTGAGGAGAAATATAAGAAGAATTTGTAGATGGATATGGTGGTGAAGAGGAACAAAAAGATTTTAGAGAAAAAGAAAACAATTGGAGGAATTAAATGGAGTATAATAAAGACTATATAAAATTCCGTGACGAGTTTTGCCCGGAGATGGATATTAATGACCCACGGGTTTTTCTTCGGTTAGAAGAAGAGATTGATAAATTAGAAAAGAAGCTGGGAAAAAAATAGCATTAAACAGAAATTACCGTTTTTTCTAAGCGCTTGTATTTTCATTCACACAATTAGAAAATGTTAGCGCCAACATTTTTTTTAAATGACCGCTATTAAATTTGATGAGGATGTATAAGTTTTATTTTTGGAAGTCTAATAACCGCTTTACAAACTTATTGATATCGATATTTCCTCTGATATCTTCACAACGGTGTTTTTCCGCTGCAACATAAGGGGTTTCGTGCGTATTAGGCGTTTTAGGGCATTATCATCTATTCAACAGAGAGAAAAAATATATGAATTGTGTTTAACATTCAAAAAACGACCAATTAATGGCATGTGAGGTATTTTG
>JAUXAU010000011.1 GCA_030619765.1 Thermoplasmatota archaeon | reverse complement strand
ACAACTACTGGGTGGACTGATTTTGTTGCATCAGGAGAGGAAGTAGCGTTAACACATACCTGGGATGAACAAGGAACATATACTATCCGTGCCAAGGCGAAGGACACATTTGATGCTGAGAGCGAATGGGGAACACTAGAAGTAACTATTACACCTGAACTACCTGAACTTGAGGTAACAATCTCTGGTGGATTTGGTCTAACCGTTTCCATTGAAAACGTTGGCACCACTGATGCTGAAGACGTCCCAGTCGAAATTGTTGCTGAAGGTGGTTTGATTCTTGTTGGTGCAAACACCTCGAAAACCGTTGATATTCCAGTCGGTCAATCTGTTGATGTCAAAGTCTTTATGATTGGTATCGGGAAGATAACAATTACAGTAACCGTAGATGATTTGGACCAAGTCGAGGTTAGTGGACTGCTTCTACTGGTTTTCCTGTTAGGATTAGTATAACCACCTCTCTTTTCTTCCATGACTGAATTATCATAGAAGAAAAAAGAAAGGTTTTAGTGAAATTTTCGTCAAAAATATAGGAAAAAAGCTATCTGTATATTTCGCTTTATAAACATTCGCTAAGTCGATATTAAATAATTTCGAAACGTTTATATCACACGGGTGACAAATATATACATGCTAGTTAAAATCTAGCTAAGCAGTTTAGAGGAGGTGAATAAAGTCGATATTAAAATTGTAGGTTTAATTTCAGATGAAGAAGAACTTGATGAAATTCAAAGCATTGCTAAAATTTTTGTCTATGAGCAAAGAATGAAAGGTTTTAAATATCCCGCAAAAGAAGATAATTCAATAAGAAAAAATTATCTTAAATATTTTAAAAAAACTGACAGTCATCGTAAAACTGATTATGGTCATCTGCCGCGTCTAATGGTCAGAGGATTAATCTAATTTTAATTTACTTCAGTGGTTTTCTATTTTAACCATCATATCTATTAATTATTATGGAGATTTTTTAAAAATATTCACTGAGAAGGTAAAATTTAAACCAGTTGGATTAAAGAAACACACTTAGCAGACATAACTTCTAACGAGAGTGTTGAAAAAAGAACTCAATTAGATAGATTATACAATACATCCAGAGCTTAATTTTATAATATATTACATAACAAATTATTTATCATAGTAAATAATTATAGTTATTGATAAACGTGAAAAAGAATAAAAAATTAAAAATAACAGCTTTAGTGTTGATACTTGTGCTTTTTTCAACTACTTTTTCTGCAGATGCCCTCCAGAATAAAAATAGCCATCTCAAACAAGATATAGTAAATAGTAAAGATAATGTAGAAGAGAACAATGTGTTCTCAGATGGAATCTATGATCTTTTAATAATAGCTCCACAAGCATTCTCTAGATATATCCTGCCTCTTGTCCATCATAAAAATAAGTTTGGTGTAAAGACAATACTTATGGATGTGGAGGATGTTTATCAACAGATGTTTTGGCATGGGCGGGACAAGGCTGAAAAAATCAAATATTTTATTAAAAAAGCAATTGAAGAATGGGGAATTAAATATGTTCTCCTAGTCGGCGGTAGAAAAAACCAACGGGCAACTGAGACATGGTGGATACCAGTAAGATACAGCTATCTGGATCGGAGATATGGAAAAATGGTAGAAAGAAAATTCATTAGTGACCTATACTTTGCGGACATATATGACGAAAATGATAACTTTTCTAGCTGGGATACTGACGATGATGGGATTTATGGAGAATGGCCAGAAAACAAATCAGCAGAGGATATACCTGATTTATATCCTGATGTATTCGTAGGGCGACTTCCATGTCGAAATGCTTTTGAAGTAAGAATAATGGTAAGAAAGATTATAAGTTATGAAACAGGAAAATGCTCAGACTCCTGGTTTAAAACCATGGTAGTTGTCGCTGGGGACACTTATCCTAAAAAAACTGAGTATTATGATGGGGAAGTATACACACAAATGGGACTCGACATGATGCCAGATTTCAATCCAGTTAAACTTTGGACGTCTGATGGGAGTTTAAAAAACTGGGTTGATGTCGTGAAAGCTATTAACAAAGGTTGTGGTTTTATTTGGTTTTCTGGCCATGGTAATCCCGCGTTATGGGGAACACATCCACCAGATGATAGTTCAACATGGATCTATGGCCTTAGACTACGTAACATGCCCTTTCTTTTTAATGGAAAGAAACTGCCAGTGGTTATCACCGGTAGCGGATGTTTCAACAGCATGTTTAATGTAAGTCTAGGTCACTCAACATGGGTTGGGATACCCATCCCTCGTTGTTGGAGCTGGGCTTTAACACGTAAAATTAACGGGGGAAGTATTGCAACCATTGGAGCGACAGCATTCAGCTATGAATCGCCTGATATCAGCACTGGGAATGGTGGAATCGAGTGGCTTGACATGCATTTCTTCGGTGAATATGGGCTCAATAATACGGATATACTAGGTGAAACCTGGGGAAACACAATCTCCTCTTTTCTACAAAATTTTCCTATCATTTGGAGCGATAATAGCTCTAACGGTACAGCGTTGATTGCAAAGAATGTTGAAGAATGGCTTCTGATAGGAGACCCCAGTCTTAAGATTGGTGGATATCCAATTATATAAACACACCTTCACCCATACGAGCAATAACGCAAAAATATTAATAAGAAACCCTCAGCGAGAAGGTTCAGTGGGCCTGATGAGATGCTAACAGGATAACGGGAGAAAAATTAGGTGAAGTAATTATATATTTTGGTAGTTTTAATGTTTGATTGGGATAGATTTATATAGCCATTAACATTATCAAAATCATGGTTCGAAAAAGTGAACATATGTTCGATAAAGTGAACATAACTCCTTTGGGTTTACAAATACTTATCTTTTTAGCACGCAATCCAAATAAACAATTTTACTTAAGAGAAATAGCTAAAATCTTAAACAAAAGTGTTGGTGGAGTGCATAAAACCTTGAAATCTTTGAAGGAGATGGATTTTGTTAAAGAAAATAAAAGTGGAAAAAATTTGTACTATTGCATGAATCAAATGAATCCTTCAATTAAAAATTTTAAAATATTTATGACTATAAATGAATTAACACCATTAGCTAATAAACTTAAAGACATATCAGAAAAAATTATCCTCTTTGGAAGCTGTGCAACTGGAGAAGATACAAATGAAAGCGACATAGATTTACTGATTTTAACAAATGAAAAAGAAAAAGTCAACAAATATGTTATACAAAAGAGGTTTGATAGAAAAATCCAAGCAGTTGTTGTAAATGCTGCAGATTTGATGAAAATTAAAGAAAAAGATAAAGCATTTTATCAGGAAATTAACAAAGGAATAACGTTGTGGGAATGAAATCAGAGTCAAAATCCTGGTGCTGATTTATTTTTTCCTCGAATTTTGCTAATTAATCATCTTCTTCTGATTTATCTTTACCTTCCACTGCTTCTTCTATCTTTTTTCCGAATTCTTCTCCAAATTTTTCCATTTTATCGCTATGTTTCATTCCCCATCGAGTCCAGATAGCTCCAAGTATACCGCCTATGGCAATCAATACGACAAATAACACTGCGATATTCTGCCAAACAGTATAGGGCTCTGCATAATACCAGAACCAAGATATCAAAAAAATGATAGCAAGAAAAGGTAGAACAATTGATGTCGCAATACGCCATTTGAACCCTTTGATTTTTAACATTTCCCATTCAGATTTGGGAATCATTCTCAAGCTCCAAAGAGCCCACATTCCTCCAAGCAATAAAAATAATATCAGAACTGACAATAATAGTATTGCAAGATTTTTCTCCCAGGTATAACCAGATGCATAAAAGGCAAACCATAGTATGATAAATATAAGCCATCCAACACAAGCAATAATAGATACACTTGGTTTTAATCCTAAATCCTTTTTATGTTTTCCTTCAATCATTATTTCCTCCACCTAAATATTTTGTTCTATAACTAGTTAAAGTATTTAAAAGATTTCGAAATTGAAATCAGCCCACTAACATTTTGTTACACATGTTGCGAATATATTTGTATAGTAAAATTTAAATAACCTTTAGATATATGATTATGTGTAGGAAAGGAGGAAGGGTTTTTTATACCTATTAGTTTCTTCCCCTTCCCCCTCCATTCAAAGTACTGTAGAAATGAAATCAGCCCACCTTCAATAATTAGTTTTGTTACAGATGTTGCAATAAAAATATCATGGGAAACATTTAAATCTAAGTAATATATATCAATTTTACCAAATATTTTTATTTGGGGAGGAACGGAAGAAAATGAAAAAGAAACTATTAGGTATTTTTGTATATATGCTGTTGATTGTAACTGCTTTACCAGCAGTAGGGACAATGAATGAAAAAGAAATTCCCGCAAGTTTTGGAATATGTAGCAATTCTTCGGACCAGCAAATAACAAAACAAACAACAATGACTGGCGATCGTGGCAGCCTGTTTATACAGCTTCCTACTGATGACTTAATTGATGATTGGAGATCCTATGTTAGTGATACTGGAGCAAATTGGAAAACATATGACGATTTTTGGGAAATTTCTAGTGAAATATGTGATATTCATTGGTGGGGACAATGTTTAATATATACTGATGATTGGCATAGTTACGACCCTACAGGTATGACAGTTCAAATCCAATTTTACGACGATGACAACGGTCAACCAGGAACCCTATTGTACTCATATGATTCTGTTAATCCATCAATTACTGAAACAGGAATTATGTATCATTACGCCCCTGGCGATGAATATTTTGAGTTATACTACTTTGAGACTGACCTAGAACCCTGTTGTCAAGTATCCAATGGCTGGGTTTCAATCCAGAGTACATACTGCCCTAGTGGTGGTTGGTTCATGTGGATGTACTCTCCTGATGGAAATAAGAACATGTATCAATTCCATACGGGATGGATAAATTATCAAGACGATGTCTCATTTATATTAACTGATGGTGAACCTACTGACCCTGATTTAGAATGCGATGGTGAACTCAGCTGGACTGATGTCAAACCAGGAGATACAGTAACTGGTGATTTTGTAGTTAGAAACAATGGCGATCCTGATTCAATTCTTCACTGGAAGATAGAGAGCTATCCAAATTGGGGCAAATGGACGTTTATGCCCAATGCCAGTATTTTAACTATTGGAGCAGGTTGGCTTACAGTGGATGTTGAGGTTGTTGCACCAGATGATCCAAATGAAGAATTTACTGGGGAAATAAAACTAATCAATGCAGCTGATACTAGCGATTCCTGTACTATAGATGTATCTCTTGCAACACCGAGAAACAGAGCATTCAACATGAACATGTTATTCCTAAGATTCCTAGAAAATCACCCACATATGTTCCCGATGCTCAGGCATATGCTGGGACTATAAAACCAGAATAAACCAATCTCTCTTCTTTTCTTTTTGTTACAGACGTTGCAATATATATTTTATACCAAACATTTAAATTCACCTTTTATATCTGAGGATACACATTTGGGGGGAGCATCCCAAAAACTGTTCAGATAATAAGAACAGCGAAGTGATAAAATGTCATATAGCTTTACATTTGATTTATCAAAGTTGTCACAACCATTGTTTAAAGAGATTGCAGAGTTTTCTGAAAAAGGAAAAGTTCACAAAAAGATGGGGAGTACTGCAAGAAATCTGGTAAAAAAATTTAATGTAGACAAAATTACGGGATTGCCCGTTTGTGACTCAATAACTGTCATAGAAGATCTTATTAACGCAAACATAAAAAATAGTCTTCATAAAAAGCATTTTCTAGAGACAAACAAAAGAGTGTTATTTCTTCCCCATTGTTGCAGAAAATACATGGACTCAAGATGCAAGGCAGATTTTGATTCCGAGACCGCATCATATCTTTGCAGGCATTGTTCGAAAGATTGTCAGGTACATAAGGCTACACTACTTGCAAAAAAAGAAAACTACGATGTATATGTATTGCCAGGTGGTTCTTGTGTCAAAAAGATCTTTCAGAAAAATTCGTATGAAGGTGTTGTCGGAGTAGCATGTACTGAAGAAATAGGCCTTGCAACAAAAATTTTAGAGCAATTCAACATAGCTACACAAAATATACCATTGATAAAAAATGGCTGTTCAGGAACACGATTTAACTTTGAAACTTTAAAAGATATAATGTAAGATTAGAAGTTGATAACACCTTAGAATCTATTTGTATGATATAACTTACTAAGGGGAATAATATGAAATCGAAGTTTATTAGATTGCTTCGGCCAATAGCGTGGATAACTTTTCTTTTGCCATTTTCTGTAGGCTTTGGATTTGGTATAACATCAAAAAGCAATCCCCTTCATATTATCTTTGCTTTCTTTGCTTTTATCTTCTGGATGAGCTTTAGTTTTGTGGTAAACGCAATAGCAGACAAAGACGTAGATAAATTTCATAATGGAAGATCAAAGGACATGAATCTTGCTTATCAGCCGCTTGTCACAAATGAAATAACAAAAAAAGGGGCTTTATATTTGAGTGTAATGTTTTTATTTTCTTCTCTCCTCTTTGCATGGTTAATAAATCCCCTTTTTTTCTTGCTAATTCTTATAGGAGATGTTTTGGGTTATATTTATTCAATGCCACCAATGAGGCTTAAAACCAAACCTGTAGGAGATATTCTATGCAATGCGCTTGCAGCTGGGGCAATATTTGTTGCAGGATTAAGCATAGGCGGCGCAAATATGAATCTCTTTATGATTTTGGCAGCATTTATTATGGCTTCTATTTTCTATATACCTACGGTAGTGACAGATTATGCGTTTGACAAAAAAGCGGGTCTTACAACTTCTGCTGTCTTTTTTGGTCCTAAGAAAATACTACAGACAATGTATCTGCTAACAGCAATACTTGTAATTATCGGAATAATCATATTTCTAACCGCTAATACAGAACTGAAGGTGTTTGCCTTGCTAATTATTTTATATTCCCTCGTATTTACACTTGCGTCAAATATTAAATTAAAAAAAGAAAGACTATACATCCATGAAAATTGGATATTGATTCCATTTGCCATTTTATCGGCTGCATTTGTAATATACGGCATTTTAAAGCTCTTTGGATTGGTTATACCCTAGAGGGCACTTGATCGCTATAACGGTAATTTAATCTTTGATAACTCTTTTTTCATAAGAAAATTAGGAATATGATTTATAGAGTCAAGTTGAGATGTTGCCAGCTCGCCCTTTTTCAAATAGTGTTAAAGCGTATTTTTAAAAATGATTTTTGCATACTTGGAGGTGTATGAAGGTGTATTCACATTCACGTTTAAGTTGTTATGAACAATGTCCGCAGAAGTATAAATTACAATATATTGATAAGGTTGAGACAGAAGTTGAGGAAAATATTGAAGCGTTTCTTGGTAGTAGAGTTCATGAAACACTTGAGAAGTTGTATCGTGATCTTGGGTATCAAAAGGTAGACACATTGGATGAATTACTTGAGTTTTTTCATGACGAATGGAAGAAAAACTGGGATGATTCTATTGTAATTGTAAAAGAAGAATATGGTCCTGAGAATTATTTGAAGATGGGTGAGAAATTCATTAATGACTACTACAACAAGTATAAACCATTTGACCAGGGGAGAATGATATCTCTTGAGGAACGTATTCTTATAAAACTGGATGACTCTGGTGATTACAAATTACAGGGTTTTATTGATAGGGTTATGGAATCAGAAGAGGGTTATTATGAAGTTCATGATTATAAGACGAATTCACGGTTGCCATTACCAGAGTATATAGAAAACGATAGGCAGCTTGCTTTGTATGCTATTGGTATTAAGGAGAGATATCCTGATGTCAAGGATGTCAAGTTGATATGGCATTTCCTTGCATTTGGTAAGGAAATTGATTCTACTCGGACTGATGAAGAACTTGAAGAGTTGAAAAAGAATACTATTCAGCTGATAGATAAGATTGAGGGTGATGAGAAGTTTGTTGCTAGTCCTTCTCTTTTGTGTGATTGGTGTGAGTTTAAACCAATCTGTAGACAGTGGTCTCATCTCTATATGATTAAAGAGAAACCGGAGAATGAATATCTTGGCGATCCTGGTGTGAAACTGGTCAATCGTTATGCTGAGTTGACACAAAAAAAGAAACAAGTTACACTTGACTTATATGCGGAAATTGAAAAACTGGAGGAAGCACTCATCAACTTTGCAGAAAAAGAAGGCGTTGATGTCGTCTTTGGTTCAAAAAACAAGGTGAAAATCAAGGAAACTGAGCAGAATAAGTTTCCATCAAAACATAGTAAGGAACGGGAGCGACTAATTCAATTATTAAAGGATCATGGGAAATGGGATGAAGTTATTCAGCTTGATACAGCTGCATTGAATAAAATCATTCAGGAAAAGCAATGGAATAGTGAATTACTGGATGTATTGAAGGACTATGTAAAACATGAACAATCTAAACGGTTGTATCTTAGTAAGATTAAAAATGATAGTTGATATTCATTGACAACTAGGAATTTACTTATATACTAATCATTTCAAATTATCCGATTTTTTGGATTTTTTAAAACAAAGTATTTAAATACTATATTGCCTTAATTATGCTTATGAAAAACGATGAAAAGATTATAAGAAATATCTTAGAATCTTTCAAAGATAAACTTGTCTCTAAAAAGCAGCTAGAAAGAGCATTTAGAGATGTATTGCAAGACAAGTATTCAGAAAATATCATAGTTAATCTAAGAAAAAACAAAGATATTCTCTATATCTTTAAAGGTTATTATTATTTATTAGATTCAAAAGAGAAAGAAGGATCGTATACTGATTATTCTACAAATGAAATGGTTTATGCAATTCTTAATAAATTAAATATTAAATGGTATCTTGGACTCTATAGTGCTCTTGAAAGAAATAATATTATATGGCAAGGGGTTGTAAATCCAATTATTCTGAACTCCAATCTTTCTGGTGAAAAGAAGATTCTTGAAATAAAATACCAATTTCATAAAATAAAAAGAGAATTACTTAGTTTTGGACACGTTAAAAAAATAACTAAAAAGAGAATTACTTTTTATTATTCAGATCCTGAAAAAACCTATATTGATTTTATTTATTTTAACAAAAATCCTCCTTTAGAGTTATCCAATTTCAAGAACAACGAAAAGCTAAGATCATACCTTAAAAATTATTCTAAGAATTTTAAAAAGAAGGTATTATACTCATGAATAGTACTAATTTTAAAAAATATATATCCTATGTCAAAGAAAAAAAGAAATCAAATATCGAAGATCAATATATTGAAAAGGATTATTTTATCTCAGTGTTTCTTTCAACTTGGCAAAAATTGAAGGGTGCTGGAAAAGTACCTCATCTAGATAAACTAATTTTTAAGGGTGGAACATTACTTGCACGAAATTATTTGGATTATCCAAGAATTAGTGAAGACATTGATTTTACTTATGAAGAATCTAATGATTTGAGAAAATTAGGGAGTAAAAATAAAAGAGAAAAAGCAATTTTAAAACTTATTGCACCGATCATTGATGATATTAAGTTTATTTGTGACAACGGAAAATTTGTTTTTGATACTAACAGAACAAATCGTAAATATATCATTGTAAGAAATTCTAGAGCAGTATATATTTTAAGAGTTTATTATAATTCTCTGATAACTGGCGAGGAGATTCCTATTAAAATTGAATTAAACTTTTTAGAAAATATTTTTCATAATTGTTCTGAATTAAAGATTAAAAATTTTGTTAATCAAGATTTATTCTTGAAATCTATTGGATACAATCTGTCAAATATTGAGATTAGAACATATCCACTTGATGAAGTAATAATTGAGAAATATCGTGCTATTCTCACTAGAGATGCATTAAAAGAAAGAGATGTTTTTGATTTATATCTAATAAACAAGAGTTGCAAAAACGTCTTAAAATTTGATAATACGTTAATTTTCGAAAAAATTGAGAGTGGATATATGATTTCTCCAGATTTATCTAATAACTTAGAAAAGAGTTGCACATTGTTACATGATGATAGTTTTGGCGATTCTGATGATGACATAAGCCACCTTTCCTTAGTGGAAATTAATGATAAGGATTATGAAGAATTTAAGAATCGACTTTATGATAAATTAAGAGATATTTGTAATATGAGAGTACTGAAGGGGAACAAAAAAGATGGGGAAAACAGGAAGAAATGACCCTTGCCCATGCGGCAGCGGAAAAAAATATAAAAAATGTTGTTTACCATTGGAACGGGGAATAGGAGGTGGAAGACACGTTGAAGATTTTTTGCATTACACAGCCGAATGGATTCTTAATATTGATTGGTTAAAAGATGAATTTGAGGCCATGAAAAGTGAATATACTGGAAAAAATGAGATTACTGATGATTTGTATTTTTGCTTATTGGATGCTTTTATTTTTGATTTCGTCCTCCCTAAAAAAAGAATGACCCCTTTTCACTATTTTTTGCAACATGCAAACCTTTCCCCACGTTTTAAAGACATATATACGAATTTCACTAGAAACACTCTAACCTTTTTTGAAGTAATTGATGTAGATATTAATCATCAAGGAATGATTTTCAAAAATATTGTTACAAATGATTTATATGCAATGAGGATGATAAATGAAGCAACTGAATTGTTTCTCGGCGATCTTGTTCTTTCCAGAGTTGCACCTTTCAAAGACGGTTTTGTTTCTTTAACTCCGGTTACCAAAAGTTATTACACTGACCTAGCCTTCATGCTTAAAGAGACACTGTATCGTTTTCCCACTGACAGACGAAGAGGATATATCTCTGGTTTTGATCTGCTTGATATCATTTGTAACAAAAAACAACTGCCAGACAATCTCGCAAGCATTAAAAAAACATTGAAGAAAAAATTGACTAGTATTGGTCTAGACATTGATTTCCGCACGCTCGATAAAAGAATCAACGATCACAACAAACATGAAGAAGCTTTTCCAGAAATCTATGAATTTGATTTTTTAACAAACAGAGATCATATGGATACATTGCAGCTTGTACAATTGCTATGGGAGAGTTATCCGCGTCATGATCTTAATGGATCTACTATTGCGGAAGTTTATCCTATCGGTCCAAAAGAAGACGTATTGACAAATGAATTTTTCACACTTGTTAAAAATTGTGTTAATCCAAAAGAGTATACTTCAATTGAAGAAGCGCAAACTGCTGCGGATCGTTTTAGAGAAGAATGGTTAGATACTCCCCATCAAATGTTAGATGGAAAGACACCAAGGCAGGAAATCCTTTTAGAACGAGAACAATTGAACAACCAAAGTACTACGATAGATTTAGATACAAAGATAGTACGAATTAAAGACTATGATGAGAATCTTGCAGAGAAACTGTATTTTGAAGGTATCGGTGCATTTAACGCAGGATCGATTATCAAGGCAGCTGAGTGTTTTGATCAGGTAACAAAGATGTATCCTGAGAATTATAAAGCTTGGGCTAACTTAGGTGTCTCATGTGCTTATTGTGGTAGTAAAAAAGAGGCCATACGCTTTTTTAAAAAAGCACTTTCCCTCAATCCGGAATATACGTTTGCACAAGAAAAATTAATAGATATCGGAGGGAAAACTGAAAAGGAGCTAGCGATGATTGGAATAGCAGGAGCATTCAGAGGGACAATACACACTGGGTTTGGCAAGAATAGAAAAAAGCAAAAAGAAAAAATTAATGTTTGGAAAGAACTTGACAAAGAAATGAAAAAGACAAAACATGAAAAAAAGGATCATAAAACTAAGCAATGAAGGTGAACCCAGGTGGAACCAGCGTTTTTCTGGCTTAAAAGCAGAATTCAATAATCGTCCAGCATTCCTGGATGAAAAATGGATGAAAACCTGTGGGACAAAATGGTATAAGAAAAACGCCCTGTAAAATTTGCGGGGTGAACGAAGTAAGTAACCCTAACATCAAAGAAAAAGAAATACCAAAACCAGAAGAATTCATCAAAATCAACGAAGGACTACAAAAGTTGAAGAAAATGACTTAAAAATACAGGACAGATAAAAATGAAAATTGTAAAAACATATGTCTTAAGTGAAAAAACACTGGACAAAGACATTGACAAATTCATAAGCGATACAAGAAACGGCAAATATTTTTATGATTACAAACATGGAATGGAAGGACTCAAGATTATCAAACAATACTTCCGGCTTATCCAAAAGGAATATGATAACAAGAACCACGAACTCGCAAAAATTTGTTACAAAAAACTTCTTTTCCTATTATTCGAAGACTCCTATGAATACAATCATTTTGGTTATGAAGATATCATAGGTAGAAGCAAACTTGATTTTGAAAAAATAATCTCAAACTATTTTTCATGCTTAACGAAATTGTGCTCAGTAGAAGAGTTACTAAAAGAATATGTCGAGTATGTAAATGCAAAAAAAGATTATGACTTCGAATCAGCAGATAAAACAATTATACATAATCTTTCAAAAGACAACTTAACAACATTTGAAGATATGGTCTTGACAGAAGTAAAAAACATGAGAAATAAAGATTATGAAATATATGATCTCGTCTATTTTTTATTAGAGTCTGCAAAATTTCAAAATAATAAGGAAAAACATAGGTCTTTAATTGAACAGTTTAGTAACCTTATTGATGATGTTGATGAAGTATGTGGGGAATTAGAATATAAATGACAGGAGAGGAAAACAAAAAAATAAAATTTTTAGTCATATACTTTAGGAGGTACATGAAATGAAATTAGATATTGACTTTGAGGAATTAGTTGACGCATTTGAAGATTCAAGTATCATTCATGTGCATCACATTGATACAAAAAAAAGTGAACTTATCTATTATAATGATGGACTCGGAGAACCAGAAGGAGTTAAAGAAAAACTTGATTCATGTTCAGATGATGATCGCTATCTTTGCATTCCTCCAAGGCTTCCACAACATGATTTTTCTATCATGGAGATGTTTGTGTATACGATAAAGGATTTTGATATAGTTGAAAAATTCCATAACGCGTTAGAAAGAAAGAAATCTTTTAAAAATTTCAGAGAATTGCTGCACGAGTATCCAGACCTACAGAAAAAATGGTTTGGCTATAAACATAATACTATCAAAAATGAAACGATCAACTGGCTCTGTGAAAACAACATTGAACTTGAAAATCAACAGCTTATCTCTGAGATAGAAATAAAAGAAATGTCCCAAAGTGAGATAAAGAATCTCCCTGAGGAGTTGAAAGGTTTTAGTCCTTTTGCATGTCTGAAATGTCACAACAAAGAAGGATTGAAAGCACGATGGTTCACCATAAATCTCGCTCCAGAAAACAGACTTGTAGAAAAAGAAACGCGAAGAATCATGAAGGAAAAATTCGGTATAAATCATCATGGTAATTTTAGTGGGGGAAAACAGGGGTTCTTAACTGCAGCAAAATGTCCAAAATGCGGCGGTGAAGAGATATTTTGGGATTATTAATGTGATTCAAAATGAAAAAAGCAACTTTTGGAGCGGGATGTTTCTGGGGCGTAGAAGCAACATTTCAAAAGATCAAAGGAGTTAAAAAAACAACTGTTGGGTATATTGGTGGAAAACTAAAAAACCCAACATATGAACAAGCATGCACTGATAAAACAGGACACGTAGAGGTAATACAAATAGTATATGACCCAGAACAAATATCCTATGAAAAATTACTGGAGATATTCTGGGAAATACAGGATCCAACACAACTAAACAGACAAGGACCAGATATTGGAACACAATACAGATCAGTTATATTCTACCATAATGAAAAACAAAAAAAACTTGCAGAAGAATCAAAAAACAAACAACAAAAAAACTATGACAAAAAGATTGTAACTGAAATTACTTCCGCAAAAGAATTCTACCCTGCAGAAGAATATCATCAAAAATATCTAGAAAAACATGGACTTTCAACTTGTAAATATTAAAAAAATTTGTAGTGTAAACGAGACAGATAACCCTGATGAACTTTGTGATGATTGTAAGTTTTCGATGATGAGTAATGATGGTGGTGAGCCAAGGATTTAATATAATTGAGATGGTTCTTTTTTTAATTATGAAAGATGGTAAAAGGGTTTTATTTGTCTGTACGCAGAATTGGCATCGGAGTAAAACAGCAGAAACTATTTTTTCAAAAGACAGGCGTTTTCAGGTTAAATCAGCAGGTACCAACGCCTTTGCAGAGACTCCGTTATCTAAAGAATTGATCCAATGGCCAGACATTATCTTTGTCATGGAACAACGCCATGAAGACCGCATAAAAGAACGATTCGCTGAAGAGATTAAGGGAAAACATATCATTAATTTAGCTATTCCTGATAGGTATCGATATATGGATCCTGTTTTAATTTCCATCTTAAAAGAAAAGATCAATGCGTGTTTTGCAAAGTAGGTATCCTGGGGTTACTCCAAACGCAACAGAAGGAAAGTAAGGAGCGTGAAAGGCTAGTGCAATTGCTGAAGGATCATGGGAAATGGGATGAAGTTATTCAGCTTGATACAGCTGCATTGAATAAAATCATCCAGGAAAAACAGTGGGATAATGAAATATTAGATGTATTGAAGGAATATGTTAAACTAGAGAAGTCTAAAAGGTTGTATCTCAGTAGAATCAAAAGTAGAGTATAATACAAATATTCTGAGTTGCGGAAAGCCCCTTCCTATTAAGCAAAATGAATTTAATGAAAATGGAAAAATATAATATTTGTTGGTATATTCGCATAATGTGAAGAGAACAAAGAACAAGATTCCAGGACACATTTTAAAGCTTTATCGAAAATTAAGAAATATTGATAGCATATACGTTGATACCTGTTTTGTTGGATATTTAACCGATGATGATCAACACGAAGAACACGGTAATCTCATTGTCAAATATTTTCAAAATTATAATATCAAACCATATGTTTCAAATCTAGTCCTTGAGGAATTATCTGCATTAGACAACGAATTAGATGATGCAAAGAAACTTAAACAGATGACAAAACTTTTGTTAAAAGTGTTAAATGACATTGGCGCAGTTCCAGTTAAAAATATTAAAGTCACTAATGAAGTAAAAGATTTTTATGAATTTTTACTTAACATTGGTATAACTAAAAATGATGCTGCGCATTTTACAATAACAGTATTTCATGGCATTGATGCATTTCTTAGTTTTAATAAAAAAATATTTGTAAAGAAGAAAAATAAGATTGATAGGAAACTAATGATCTTAAGAAAAAAGCCACCGGTAATTTTAGAAGTAGACGAATTATATCTAGGCCTTAAAAAATTAGATAAATATAACTTTATTTAATGAATTTATCATAAAATCCGTTTTTAGAGAGTTCAATTTGAAATTCTCGGAGAAATTCCGAATGACTTTTCTTTTCGAAAGAACTAATTAGTCTACCCTTCTGCTCTTTGGAAAGATGTTTCATAATATCTCCAATTAACTATATTATATGAGGTAGTATTTAATATTTATGTATTCCACTATTTCAGGTCACTTTTAATTATGTATATCAAATAGAATACAAAAAACTTATGTTAGAACCTCTAGAAATCTTAAGGAATTTTGTCATTGTACGATTGTTGCACCTACTATGATATGATATATTTTTAACTTTATTAGATTTGATTCTTACATTTGCTGATACTTGGACAGCAGCAGTTATTGAAGAGGGAAGAAGAAGTAAAGAGAATAAGAATTATTATGAGAGGAAATGAAATGAAAACATTTGAATTTAAAAACGCAGGTAAAATTAGACATGTTGATCTAAAAAAGGTGGTCATTGGGAAATCATGAAGGAATGAAGGTTGGTAGTAAGTTGGGAGAAAATGAGGAGAAGATATTAGAGATTATACTCAAAGATAAATTTGTTACTATTTCAGAACTTTCTAAATCTCTCAATATATCCACTACTGCTGTTGAGAACAACATTTCAAAATTGAAGAGAAACAGATTACTAAAACGAGTTGGCCCAGCAAAAGGAGGGCATTGGGAAATTACGTGAAACTTGAGCGAGCTAAAAGGTTGTATCTAAGCAAGATAAAGAATGGATCTTAGCATAAACTCAGAATCATCATTGAAAGTAAATCTGTTGAACCTGAGGGGAAATCAATACTTTCAATATACCAAAAATAAATTATATAAATGGAGAAATTCGTAATAGTTGAGGATGAATGATATAATGGGGAATCAATATCAAGGTGATTTGATATTAGATCAAAAGAAAGAATTGAAAAACTCAAAGAAGAGAAAACATTCGCCAGCCTTGCTACTAGCCGAAAGAAAGGAGAAGCAAGATTAAAAGAGATTGAAGAAGGAAAAGAAAAACAACAACAGATTCTTGATATGCTTTCAAAAATGGATTCGAATAGATTGTATAAGAACCGTGATGAATTTAAAGCGGTGTTGAAACAACAGAGTAAAGACTCGGGTTTGGATGTTTCTGCACCACTCTTTAAGGCAATAATGAA
This sequence comes from Thermoplasmatota archaeon, assembly GCA_030619765.1. Lineage (GTDB taxonomy): Archaea > Thermoplasmatota > E2 > DHVEG-1 > DHVEG-1 > JAGLML01. Next base: position 34,064 of record JAUXAU010000011.1, on the reverse strand, counting down.
TGCTTTGTCAGAACGTGATGAAACAGCAGATATATGCACAAATGCAAAAGGAGAACCAGAACCCGACACGGATTTGAGAGATTATGAAAATGCCCCTCTCAAAGAGGATATTCAAATCTATTTTGAAAGAGAGGTATTGCCCCATGTGCCTGATGCATGGATAGATCATAGTAAGACAAAAATTGGTTATGAAATTAATATTACGAGATATTTCTATAAGTATAAACCATTGAGAAGTCTTGAGGAGATTAAAGAAGATATCTTAAAATTAGACGAAGAATCTGAAGGGATGCTAAAAGAGGTAATAGAGATATGAAGGAGTACCCTAGATACAAGGATTCTTGTATCAGATGGATAGGAAAGATTCCGATAAATTGGAAATTGATCCGGCTAAAATGGTTAGTTAAAGAAAAATTAAAATATGGTGCCAATGAAGCAGCAGAACTTGAAGATCCAGAGCTACCAAGGTATATAAGAATTACTGATTTTGATGAAAAGGGAAATCTTCGTTCTGATACTTGGAAATCACTTCCATATTCCTTAGCAAAAGAATATCTATTGGAAGAAGGAGATATATTATTTGCTCGAAGTGGAGCAACAGTTGGAAAAACTTTTCAATTTAAAGGATTCGAGGGTAATGCTTGCTTTGCAGGGTATTTGATTAAGGCTAGTCTGTTAAATGATAGAATTAGTTCAGATTTTTTGGATTACTATACAAAATCTAATAGTTATGAAAATTGGAAAAATAGGACTTTTATCCAGTCTACAATTCAAAATATTTCAGCAGAAAAATACCAAAATTTAGAAATTCCGTTGGCTCCAATCAATGAACAAAAAATAATTGTCGATTTTTTAAATGAAAAGAACGGGAAAATTGATAAATTGCTTGAAGAGAAACAAAAAATGGTCACACTTCTTCAGGAAGAACGAGCTGCAATTATTGAACGAGCTGTAACTAAGGGTTTGAACTCTAATGCCTCAATGATAGATTCAGGTATTGAGTGGTTGGGGAAAATACCTGAACATTGGGAAATGAAGAAGTTGAAGTGTATTTGTTATATGAAGGGGCGTATTGGTTGGCAGGGTTTACGACAATCTGAATTTACAGATAACGGCCCCTATCTAATCACAGGCATGAACTTCAAAGATGGAGTTATTAGATGGGATGAAGTTTACCATATAACAGAAGAACGATACAATCAAGCACCTGAGATTCAATTAAAATTACATGATGTTTTAATGACTAAAGATGGGACAATAGGAAAACTATTGTATGTTGATTATTTACCTAGGAAAACATCTTTAAATAGTCATTTGCTTGTTTTAAGACCATTAAAAAATGATTTTATTCCTAAATATCTATATTATACTCTTAACTCGCAACCGTTTAAAGTGCACATCGAAACTCACAAGACAGGAACCACCTTTTTTGGCATTACTCAAGAGGCTGTTGGACTATTTAAGATAATACTTCCCCCTATTAACGAACAAAGAGAAATTGTTGAATTTATCGAAAAGGAAACAAACAGAATAGACGAGACAACATTTAAGATCGCAAAAGAAATTGAACTATTGGAAGAATACAAAACAGCTTTAATTTCAGAAGCAGTAACTGGTAAAATTGATGTAAGAAATGAAGTGTAAAAATGCCACCTAAAATATATGATGAAAAAGCATTCGAGGATGCCATTGAAAACTCACTCCTTGAGAAAGGAGGCTACATCAAAGGAAACCCCGAAGATTTTAATCGTGAAATGGCACTAGATCCAAAAGCAATAATTTCATTTATCAAAGAGAGCCAACCCAAAGCTTGGGAAAAACTAGAAAACATACATGGATCTGAAGTTGAAACAAAATTTTTACAAAGACTTCGAAAAGAGCTGGACAATCGTGGTATGTTAGATGTCTTAAGAAAGGGAATTATTGACTATGGTGTTCGATTTAAACTTGCATATTTTAAACCAGCAAGTGGACTTAACCCTGAGACAAAACGACTCTATAATCTTAACAGGTTAATTGTTACAAGACAAGTAAAATACAGTTTAAAACATGAATACTCACTTGATATGCTCCTTAGCGTTAATGGTCATCCTGTCGCAACTGTTGAACTTAAAAACCCATTCACGGGTCAAGATGTTCATAATGCTGAAAAACAATATATTGAGGACAGAGATCCAAGAGAGCCTCTCTTTCAGTTTAAGAAAAGAGCATTGGTTCATTTTTCTGTTGACACCGATGAAGTCTATATGACGACAAAACTAGAAGGGGAAAAAACAAAGTTTCTCCCTTTCAATCTAGGATATAACCGAGGCGCAGGAAACCCACCAAATCCCGATGGCTACAAAACAGCGTATTTGTGGGAATGCATTTGGGAAAAAGACAGCTGGATGGATATCCTAGGTCGTTTTCTTCACTTGGAAGTGAAGGATTATAAAATCGGTGGAAAAATCGTTAAAAAAGAGACGTTTATCTTTCCAAGATTTCATCAGCTTGATATTGTAAGAAAATTATCAAAAGATGCAAGAAAATATGAAGCAGGAAAGAACTATCTCGTAGAACACTCAGCGGGAAGTGGAAAGAGCAACTCGATTGCATGGCTTGCATATCATCTGTCAAGTTTACATACTGAGGAAGACAAACGCGTGTTCGACTCTGTTGTAGTAGTAACAGATAGACTCGTTTTGGATCAACAACTACAAGATACCATTTATCAATTTGAACATAAACAAGGCGTTGTTCAAAAAATTGATAAAGACTCAAACCAGCTTGCAGAAGCACTCAAATCTGGAACAAACATCATTATTACAACATTACAAAAATTTCCGTTCGTCCTGGATAAAATTGAAACGCTTCCAAAAAGAAAATATGCAGTGATTGTCGATGAAGCACATAGCTCACAAGGAGGAGAATCATCGGAAAAACTCAAAGAGGCTCTCACAACATACGATATAAAAGAAGACGGAGAAACATATGGTGAAGAAATTGATCCCGAGGATCAAATACGAAAAGTAATGCAGGCACGAGGACCACAGAAAAACCTAAGTTTCTTTGGTTTCACAGCCACTCCAAAAGCAAAAACCTTGGAAGTTTTCGGTGAAAAAGATGAAAACGGTAAACCACGTCCATTTCATCTTTATTCGATGCGGCAGGCGATTGAAGAAGGATTTATCATGGACGTTCTGAAAAATTACATTACCTACAAAACCTTCTTCAAACTCTCTAAACAAATTGAAGATGATCCTAAAATCAATAAGAAAAAAGCAAGCAGGGCAATAGCACGATTTCTAACACTTCACCCGCATAATCTTGCACAAAAAACAGAGGTAATAATCGAACATTTCAGACAATGCACTATGAAAAAAATTGGTGGAAAAGCAAAGGCAATGGTTGTTACCCCTTCACGCCTGGCCGTTGTTCGATATAAACAAGAATTAGACAAATACCTGGAAGAAAAAGGATATAACGACATCAAAGCACTCGTTGCATTTTCAGGGACAGTTGTAGACGACTATAACATCTCATACACTGAAGCGGGAATGAATAGATTCGGTGAAAAAGAATTACCCGATAAATTCGATACCAGCGAATACCAGATACTTCTTGTTGCAGAAAAATACCAAACAGGATACGACCAGCCACTGCTTCACACTATGTATGTTGACAAAAAATTATCTGGAGTAAAAGCAGTGCAAACACTCTCACGGTTAAACAGAGTTTGCCCTGGAAAAGAAGATACGTTTATCCTTGATTTTGCAAATGAACGCGAGGAGATATTAAATTCATTTCAACCATATTATGAACAAACAATACTCTCCGAAACAACAGACCCTAATCAACTCTATGATCTTAAAACAAAACTAGATAATTTTCAAATAACAAGACAATCAGAAATTGATGCATTTTGTAAGGTATTTTTTAAATCAAAAGAGTCATACACAACAAAAGACCATGCACAATTAAATGCATTTATAGATCCAGCAGTAGACCGCTACAATGCACTAGAAAAACCAGAAGATCAAGAAGACCTCAAGCACACACTCACCGCATTTTTACGTCTATATGCATTTCTTGCTCAAATCATGCCTTTTCAAGATATAGAACTGGAAAAATTCTACGCATATGGTAGACTGCTCCTCAACAAACTCCCTAGGAAAGCATTGTCTGAGAAATTCAAACTAGGTGATGAAGTAGCCTTAGAATATTACAGACTCCAAAAAATGAGCGAAGGAAGCATCGAACTTGAGAAACAGGAAGTTGGGGAATTACCTCCTACTAGAGAAGTTGGAACGAAAAAGGAAAAAGAAGAACTTGCACCACTTTCTGAAATTATCCAAATATTAAATGAAAAATTTGGAACAGATTTCACCGAAGCAGACAAACTCTTTTTCGATCAGATTGAAGAGGAACTCGTAGAAGATGAAACACTATCAAAACAAGCAAAAATCAACACAGTTGAGAACTTCAAATATGGATTCAATGACGCGTTCTTAGAAAAATTAATTGAAAGAATGGATCAAAATCAAGAGATCTTCAAACGAATAATGGATGATAAAACATTTGCAGATATTGTCAAAGATTACTTGCTCAGAAAGGTGTATAAAAGATTAAGAGAAGATGAAAAAAAAGAAGAACAATAATATTACAGTATCAATCCTTCTTCTTTTAAACTCGTAAATCCATCTTTACCAATAATAATATGATCTAAAACCTTAATCCCCAAGAGATCGCCAGCATTGTATAACATCTTTGTAACCTCTTTATCCTCACTGCTAGGACTACAATCACCACTGGGATGGTTATGCACGAGAATAAGTGAATTAGAGCTTGCTTTAATCGCAGGATTAAACACTTCACGAGGATGAATGAGAGATGTATTTAGAGTGCCTACAGAAATTAACTCCTCAGCAATTATTCTATTTTTGGTATCTAATAACAATGCATAAAAGTGTTCCTTCTTTTTATCCTCCAATTCATCAATATAATAATTATAAACATCTTTTGCAGTTTTTATCTTCAGCTTAAACCCCTTTTTCTTCAACTTATTTGTTCTTCGAAAGATTTCAAACATTGCATGTATCTTCAGAGCTTTGATATGATCCTTGAGTTCCTTATCAAGCTCAGTAAGTGAGAGACCTGCTAGCTTATGAAAATTGTGAGATTTAAGGACCCTATTTGATAAATCAATAGCGTTTTCTTCTAAATTTCCTCTGCCCAGAACAATCGCCAATAATTCAGCATCGGAAAGAGAAGAAACGCCTTTCTTCTTTAGTCTTATACCCGGTCTATTATACCTAGGTATATCCTTGATTTTCATATTAGACCAAATTATAGATTATAAACTGAAATATATATTTAACTCATTACCTCCTTTTCTCTTTAAACCCAAATACCCAGCTTGAGCGCTGCCATTGCAAACTTCGTCGGTTACCAGACATTCTTTGCACGCAATCTCCGTCAGTTTTCATCAGCTATTTACCTCTATGTTAGAGGAGTAATACCGTAGTAAATCCTACATGATCTCCCCCGCGAGCATGGGCCTGCTGAGATTTGAACTCAAGTCTATGGCTCCCGAAGCCACAAGGATGCCAAGCTACCCTACAGGCCCTTTTTTGCAAAGCTAAAATAGAAAATGTGTAAAAGATACTTTTGGTAAAAAATAAAAATTTATTTTAATTTTTTAAGAAGTTTACCAAGTTCTTCATATTTTTTTACAAGTATATCGACGGATTCTTTTAGAGCATCTTTTGCATTCAACGATCCATCTGTTTCAAAACTAAATGTTATCTTGCTTGGATCCCTTTTAACTGTAATATAATCTACCTTTTCCTTATTGATATATGACTCCAGAACAGGTAATTTTGCGACATCCTTCATTTCTAGTTTGTTACCGTTCAGTTCAACAAGATCTTTTGGAAGTTGCTTTATGAACTCCTTTACTTCATCCATTCTCTTTTTATCAGTTTCAATAGTAGGTTCCAATTTATAGCTTGGGGCTTGCACTATTTGCCATTTTGCGTGATCTGTTCCCTTTCCAAGATTTGCTTCCACTTCTAGTATTATCCGCTGCTCTTTTGATAGTTCAACAATTGGTATTTTGTCTTCTTTTATGGCCCAACTTTCGTTTTCAGGTTGCAAATCTCCAGAATATACAACTCCTTCTCCTTCTTTACTCAAAGTATACCGAACCGTACAACTCGGACATCCTTTACCCTTGCATTTGCAATCCTCTTTATATACTAGTAATTGCAAATCAGTAGGTAGAGGAATCATACTAAGTCTATGAGAAATTATTTCATCAAAAAGAGGGCTAGTGTTATCATATACTATAACATCGTGGATGGCTAGTTTAGGTAGTTCAGAAAGCATTATTCTCCTTAAAGAATTTACAAAGTAGACATCAGTATCTTCAATTTTTAAAATACCTTTATTTCCTTTTAGTTTTACACTTTTAACTTTCATCTGTTCACCTTAGATACGCCTACCTCGCTTGCCACCTTTTACTTTGGTACCATCATGTGGGCGCGGTGTAACATCTTCAATGTTTCCAATCCTTAGCCCTGCTCTGACAAGCGAACGAATAGCAGTCTGAGCACCACGACCGGGAGAGCCACCTTTCTTTCCCCCTTTTCCTCTAATTCGTACGTTAACTCTATCAAATCCTTTTTCCATAGCAGCGTCAGCTGCAGCTTGTGCAACCTTCATGGCAGCATATGGTGACCCTTCATCTTTTGCTGATTTTGTAACCATTCCACCGGAACACCTTGTGATCGTTTCGGCACCTGTCAAATCTGTTATAGTAATTATAATATTGTTAAAAGATGCGTAAATATGTGCTATTCCTGTTCTACCCATATCTATTTACCCTCCTTTTTTTCATCGGTTTCTTTATTTTCCTCTTTTAATTCTGCCTGTTTTTCATCTGGAGGAGATTTTTTTTCGTCTGGTTTTTCTTTAGTAGCATCCTCAGGTTTTTTTGCTGGTTCCATAGTTTCTTTTTTAACCTCTGGTTTATCTTTGGTTTTCTCCTCTTCTTTAGTTTCAGTTTTTTCTTCTTGCTCTTTTGTTGGCTCTGTGATCTTTTCTTCCTTCTTTTCAGTTTTCTCCTTTTTTACCTCAGGTTCAGGTTCTTCTTCTTTTTTTGGTTTGACAGTTTCTTCATCAGTTTTTTCTATTTTAGAAGTAGTAACATCAGTCTTGTAAACATCTGTCTTAGGTCTTGCAGGATGTGATAATTCATTTAAAGGAGACTTACCAGTATAACCTATATCGTTTTCTTCATCTTTTGAGACCATATAGCTTGGAATAGTTACCTTTCTTTCTCCAATTGCAACATGTCCATGGTTGATCAATTGTCTAGATTGAGTAGTAGTACTTGAAAAGCCTTTTAAAAATACAAGGGTTTGTAATCTCCTAGAAAGCACCGATTCAGTTTCTAATGCTAATACATCATCAAGCGACGAACCAGCAGGTAATATGCTCATTCTGGTAAGATGGAGAAGTAGTTGTTCACTCTCTTTTTTTACTTGAGGATCTTTTCCTCCTATCTTTGCAAGTAACTCCCTCGCTTGATGTCTATATCTCCCCAGGTATGTTTTTGCTTTCCATACTTCTTTGTGATTCTTGAGTCCATATTTTTTAATTAATCCTCTCTCAGATTCAATACGATCTTCCTTCCAAGGATGGAAGGGAGTTTCGTATTTTTTCTTAGGAAACTTTGGACTTCCCATAGATACCGCTCCTATGGCCTCTTCTTTGACACACCAAGTGCAAGTCCCTTTCGATTGTTAGCCCGAGTACGTTGTCCTCTTACAGACAAGCCTGATTCGTGTCTAATGCCTCTATAAGATCTTATCATTTTCAATAGATTAATCTCATCTCTTAACCGCAGTTCAACTTCAGTACTTATCAGATGAATGTCCTCTCCAGTATCAAAATCCTTACGATGATTTAGCATCCATGATGGGGCTTTTTTACTCAAGTTTCCTAAAACCTCATTGATTTTTTCTAACTGAGAGTCAGTTAAATTTCCACACTTGGTCTTTCTATCTATTCCAGCTGTATCTGCAACGAAAGTGGCCATGCGTCTCCCTATGCCTTTTATCTGAGTAAGTCCAAAAGCAACTCTCTTCTCACCCTCTATATCTGCATTAGCAATTCGAACAATATAATTAAAATCACTATCTTTTTCATCTTTTTTCTTTGCAGGTTTTTTCAACTCCTTTTTAGAATCAATTTTTACTGGTTCTTCTTTAGGTTGTTCTGGTTCTGCTGGTTTAGTTTCCATCTCTTTTATTTCCGAAGGTTCAACTGTTTCTTCGTGTTTTTCAGGTTTTGTATCCTCAGATTTTTTTTCAGGTACTGGAAGTGATTCTTTAACTTTTTTTGCATCGGCGACTTCTTCTTTATTTTTCTCAGTCGTATCTTCAATTTTTTCTTCTGTTCGTTTGTTTTTATCTGCCAAATTTATACCTCAGTTTAATTGTACAGATTTATCTGCATATTATCCTATATAAGATAAGAAGGTACTGCCAATAATAATAGAAGCTATATTTAAGCGTTTAGGGAGATGCGGCTTGCACAATTTCATATTATTTTGAATTAACAAAAAATAATTAAACATTATTTATGCCACCGTAATTCATATATGCAATAATTATATCCCTTATTGAACGGTCTTAACATGTCAAAAACTACTTGGATTAAAACGATAGAAGTACTATCTGGAAAAAAATTAGATGCAACAATTAACATCCGAGGGTGGATATACAGAACAAGAAGTAGTGGAAATATCGTATTCATGACAATCAGGGATATTACAGGTGTGTTACAAGCCACTGTTAAGAAAGGCAACCTTCCAGATAACGAATTTGAAGATGCAAAAAAAGCATTAATTGAGTCATCGATAGAATTAAAAGGCACTATAAAAGAAGATAAACGTGCACCTGGCGGATATGAACTTCAGGTAACAAATATACATGTGGTTAATTTTGCAGAACCTTTTCCTATTGTAAAAGATCAAAGTCCCGAGTTTTTATTAGACCAAAGACATCTTTGGATACGATCAAGAAAACTTGCATCTATTCTGAAAATTCGGTCTACTCTCGTCGGTGCAATTCATCAATTTTTTAGGGAAAGGGGCTTTTATGAATTTGACGCTCCCATTCTACAACCAAGTCAATGTGAAGGTGGCTCTACACTCTTTGAAGTTAAGTATTATAATGATAAAACCTACCTTTCACAATCATGGCAGCTTTATGCCGAGGCAGGTATATTCTCCCTAGAGAAAATATATAATATGGGACCAACTTTTCGCGCTGAAAAGTCAAAAACCTCTAGACATTTGTCTGAATTTTGGATGGCTGAGATGGAAGCAGCTTGGATGGATCTTTATGATATCGTAGAAATTGGAAAAGATGAAATACGGTTTATTTTAAAGCAAGTTTTAAAGAACAATAAGAATGAATTAGAACTCTTAAATCAGGATTACAACAAATTAAAACAAATCTCAGAATCGGATTTTCCAACCATAACTTATACAGAAGCTCTTAAAATATTAAACGAAAAAGAAAACATGAATATTAAATGGGGTAAAGATCTGAGAACACTAGAGGAAAACAAACTTGCAGATCATTTTAAAACTCCCGTAGTTGTAACCCATTATCCAGTTGAGATAATGGCATTTTACAAGCCTAGAGACAAAAAAGATCCAAAAACAGCTCTTTGTTTTGATATGATTGCGCCTGAGGGCTATGGTGAAATAATTGGTGGTTCTCAAAGAAGCCTTGATATAAAGGATATGACTGAACGGCTTGAAGCAATGGGGGAAAAAGTTGAAAACTATGAATGGTACTTTGACCTTAGAAAATTTGGTTCAGTTCCACATGCAGGCTATGGACTCGGCGTTGAACGTACTGTAGCATGGATTTGTGGCATTGACAACATTAAAGATACAATCCCATTTCCAAGAACATTATTGCGTTTCAGACCATGAGGCTTTTTATGAAAACAAGAGTTCATGTATTGATCTCTGGCCTTGTTCAAGGAGTATGGTTTAGGGCAAGTACCAGGGATAAAGCAGAACAGCTTGGTTTAAAGGGATGGGTAAAAAATACATATGATGGAAACGTAGAAGCATTATTTGAAGGAGAAGAAGACATTGTGAAGGAAATGCTTGCATGGTGTCATGATGGACCAAAACTAGCGAATGTTACTGGTGTGAAGGTCGACTATGAACAACCTACTGAAGATTTTGAAGGATTCAACGTCATTTATTAAGTTTTATAATGATTTTTTATAAACAGACGTTATTATTAAAAGTAAAGAAAATATACATCAATTGAGTAGATAAATATATATAACCTAGTCGAGAATATTAATATGGGGATAAAAAAATGAAGAACCTAAATAAAATTTTGATTTTGGGCGTGGTGATATTATTTTTATTTTCTGCTGTTGCTACAGGTATAAATTCAGGCTACAACATTGAATTTGAAAACTACGAAGATATTACATTGAATTTTATCTTTTCAAAACCAAAAATAGAGAAAATTGAAGTCAACAATGAGGCTTATGATAGAGTAACCATCAACAGGCTTCCCAATTCTGGTGATTTAAATCAACCCTGTTTACCTGTAAAATCAGTGAAGGTGCTTATACCCTATGGCAGAGAATTAGATTTTGTGAACGTGGTAGCAAAAGAAAAATCACTTGTAGGATCAGGTTATAATGTAGAAGTAGGTCACAACATCATACCACTTGAAATTAACGCAGCACCACAAGATACCCAGAAGAAATATAATAATGTGTTACCAGAGAAACTTTATTCCACTGTCAGCACTCATACTCTCAGAGGATATACAGTACTATTTGTAAACATCTATCCAGTTCAATATTTAGAAGATACAGGTGAGATAGCATATTACAAACATATTACTCTTGAAGTAAAAACAAAGGAATCATCATCGAACACCCTTGTAAGAGGATTACAAAAAGACAAGGATATAATTACAAAACTTGTTGATAACCCCTCGCATATAGCATCATACAATAATGCTCCGGTCCCAACCAGCAGGGATACGGTTGAATATGTCGTTATCACAAATGAAGAATTGAAAAATGCAACAGGCGACTATACATTTCAAGACCTTGTTCAATCGAAAATCGATAAAGGCATGTCAGCAGATATTTTCACTGTTGAAGATATTGTAGGCAACGATACGTATTCAGTAAATGGTACGTGGGGTGATAACAATCCAAGTAACCCGTTTTATGAGAGTGAGATAACCACAAATTTCTCGAGGTTCAATGATACACAGGCAAAAATAAGAAACTTTATCAGGTACGCTTATACAGAGTTAGGAACCGATTATGTTCTGCTTGGTGGAGATGCTGACGTCCACCCTGATGGTGAGAACATTATACCACTGAGAGGCCTCTACGCATGCGAAGAAGGACTGCCTTTAGAATCAGGAACTTTGGATTTCGAAGAGGATGACATCCCATCTGATGTATATTATGCGTGTCTTGATGGTAACTACAATTATGATATGGACGAACGATGGGGTGAAAACGCTACTAATAATAATATTTCAAATGTTGAAGAAGCAGATCTCCTGGCAGAAATCTATGTTGGGAGAGCATGTGTCGATGCTGATGATGAAGTATCTAATTTTGTGATGAAGACCCTTGCATATGAAAACTCGGATGAAGAACCTTATCTAGTAAAAGCCCTTATGGTTGGTGAGTACCTTGGTTTTCCTGGAGTATCAGCGTATGGTGGAAACTATAAGGACTTAATCATACCACTCATTCCAGATGATTTTAATGTTGACACTTTGTATGAAAGAGAGGGCCATTGGGGTAAATACGATTTAATAAACATTCTCAACACTGCTACCCCCCACCTACTAAATCACCTGGGTCATGGCAAAGAAGACGGAGCTTTACAAATGGAAAATTCTGATATTTATTCATTAACAAATGACAAATATTTCTTCCTATATTCTCAAACCTGTCTTGCGGGCTCATTTGACAATTGGCACCACTGGTACGGTTATATAGAAGAGGATTGCTTTGCAGAACATCTCACTGTTGAAACACCACACGGTGCCTTTGCAGTGATTATGAATGCACGATACGGTCTTGGAAGCGAGAACACCCTTTATTCACCATCACAAGTTTTAGACGAATCATTCTTTACAGCACTCTTTACTGAAAACTTGAGAGAACTTGGAAGAGCAAACCACTATTCTAAAGAAGATCATATATGGCACATTAATGAAAATGGCATTAGATGGGTTTACTACGAAACAAACTTATTTGGAGATCCAGAAGTTTCCATAAAAGATCCGTCTCCATCAAATGTTGTTTTTAATATAACCTTCACATGTCCAGAAAACAGCGGGTCACTTTATATTCTCGGCAAAAAAATATTTCCGCTCTTTTTAATCAAAATACCTATCCTCATAGGTAGAACTACAATGCAAGTTGAGGCAATCTCTGATCCGGAAGGACAGGTATATAGTGTAGAATTCTATCTTGATAATAAATCACAACATATCGATAGCGAGGTTCCATACGAATATAACTTAAACACATTCTTGACAGGAAGACATACAGTAACTGCAGAAGTTCATGGCATTTATGGAGAAAAAGAAAGCGAAAGCATTGATATTATTACATTCATCCTTGGAAAATAAATCTTTCCTATCCTATTTTTTCTTTAAAAAATTCATAAAAGCATTTTCCTTTTTTAATTCCATAATAGGCAGAAATAATCCCTCTAACGCATTTCCTTTTTGTGGATATGAAATCAGCCCACCTACAATAAATTTGGTTTTGTTGCAGATGTTGCAATAAATATATTGGAAAAGATATTTAAATAAAACTATCATAACAATAGCACTATATAGCTTCTCTTTTATCTTAATTTCAATTAATATAGAACTTTTTCATAAAATAATTCAATCTATAATAATTGAATTTTTTATCATTATTTTAATCATTATATCAATTAAGATTTTATTGGATTATAAAAAATTGATAATTAGGATGACATTTACATAAATAAATTGTTTATTCTGTAAAATCTTATGTTAATTTCTATATCTTTGTATATATTATATAGCAAACATTTAAATAATAAAACATGAGATATCCTCATGGGATTGAAAATGAAGAAAAAAATCGGTTTTTTAAGTGTAGGCATTGCAATGTTAATTTTATTAGCAGGTGCTTCGCCAGTTATAGGATCAATAGACACCAAACAAATTGAAGAAAATCATAATATAATTGTAGAAGTCAATAAACATCTGGGTGGAAAACCTGAATCGATACTTACTGAATTAAGTTATGAAGAGGCTGAGGAGCTAAAAGAAATTCTAATAAATCTTAATAAAGCAATAGAAGAAAACGACGAAATAGCAATTTCCATTTATGAAAAAATTCTTAATGATAGGGGATTTTTTGGTAAAGAATATCAAAAATTCTTTTCTAGAAATTCAATTTTTGAAAAGATAAAATCACATCAATATCCAAGTGTTTTAAAACAATTTGAAACCCTAAACGGAGATAATATTTCAAACACTTTATGCTTATTTAACGCTATTGGCAAAGGTATTATCGTCTTTCCATTAGATCTGAAAATATGGGAAGCAATAGTTGAAATAGTAACAAACGCATCAAGTTCACTAGCAGGATTGATTTTATTACTTGGACTTCTACCAATACTGGTTATGGTTATGCTTTTTACTCATCTAATACCTTTTAGGATTCTAATGCGCAGGGGAGTTGTTCTTATGAATCAAGGATCAGTATCTAGTTTGGGTTTAAATGGTTTGAAGAGGTTAAGTGTCACTGAACAGGTAAGTGTGAACCTAAGTTGGTTTACTGGAATTACCTTTAATATACCATTTACAAATAATTCATTTTGTTTTGTATCAGGTATTGCCGCAAGGGTTTATGAAGGTGACATATAAATAAAGAAAGAAAGATTTTTTAAACAAAACCCTCTCTTCTTTCCTCTTTTTTAATTCCATAATAGGCAGAAATAACCTTCTAACGTATTTTCTTTCTTTTTTCGACTAATGCCCTTCGCAAGGCTTAAAATGTGTTATAAGTCGTGTATACAGTCAAATACATAATAAGATATATTTTTGTGTATACAAACCACAAAAGGTTATCTTTATTAGCCATAACAACTATATTACTAATTAAAAGGAGTCAAACCTTTTGGTTAAAAAATTATCATTTTTTAATCTCCCTTCAATTGACCTCTTTTACAATATCCCTTTAGTGATGTGTAAGGCATGAAACAAATATTCTGTGTATATTGTAATAATAAAATTTTTGCATCCCGCTCTAGTAAATCTAGATCTTCTCCAATAATTAAAAGCTATGATTTTAGCTTTTGTTCTCTCCCATGTCGTTCCAAATATTATGAAGAACGATCTAATCCTAAAAAATAAAGATAATAATTAATTCTTGTTGTAGATTTTGGAGATTTCTGCTTAGGATTATAGATTTTCGATGCAAACACTAGGCGTTCAGGGGTAATAGTAGGGGAGTAAAGGTTTTAAAAAGAATTGGATGTTTCGGAATAGTAATTCAGAGGGAAAGAAATATGCCGAAAAGCAGTAAAAAACAAATCGATGAAGATGATAAGACGCTCCTAAAAGTACTTCAAACAAGTTCTGGGGATAACATTAAAGATATAGCGAAAAAATGTGGTCTTTCTAGACAGAAGGTATGGAGAATCAAAAAAAGATTGGAAAAAGACAAAACAATCTGGGGATACCGTGCAGTAGTAGATGATGAAAAGTTGGGTGTGAAAAGGTATCAGATACTTATTAAAAGGACGCCTGTACCTGTCTCAAAAAATTTAATGGATTTGATGCTTGATGAGGAATTGGGAAAGCAATTAAAAAATGTTGGAGTGGAGATTGATTGTAGTTTCTTTACACATGGTTATTTTGACTGGACACTATGTATAACTGCACCTGATATTAAAGTGACGAAGAGATTTATAGATACTCTAAAGGCTAAGTTTGAGGGTTGTATTTCTGAGATACAAGCATTGGAAGTGATTTTTCCGCTAGTAGAGGGTGGTTTGGATAATCCAAATATAACTAAGTTAAGAGAATTTTTTATAGAGAAATAATAGTTATTACATTTCCACTTTTTGCAAAGTAGCAAGGAATCAGCATATTAGATGAAAAACCCTTTTGAAAATTTTTTATTAAAACAGTACAAATAACCCTCTAACGCATTTTCTTTTTGTTACAGATATTGCAATATTATTTTATGCCAAACATTTAAATTAAAATAATGTATAACATCTATTCCAAACTGTTGTTTGGGGAGGAAAAAATTATGCGAAAAAATCAGATTAGGAAAGGATTTGTTTTAGGAATAATTATGATGTTTGTTGGAGCAAGTGTTATACCGATTATTAGTGGAGATGATATAGATTCTAATCTTACATCAAATAAAAGCAAATATATTAAAAAAGTTTGTATAAAAGGTGATAGAGATCAAATAGATCAATCCCAATTAGTTATTGAAAATGATGGTCAGATTATTCGTGATAATATTTGGGGAGCACAAGGTATTAAACCAACATATAAAATTCAAACAAGAGTATTTCTAGCAATATGTAAAATCGGAAATCCACCTAATGATGTGACTATTAGTATAAGGGATTCTCTATCTGGATCTGATCTTACTATTACCTCTATTCCCAAAGACCAGATTCCTCCTTATCCTGGTATACTTTGGTTAGAAGCTAATTATGATGATGTCGAAGTAATACCTCAACAATCTTACTATATAGTTGCAAGGACAACAGGAGGAGATAGTAGTAATTATTATCTATGGTATGGTTCTACTGGAAATCCATATCCTAATGGGGAGCTTTGGTATTCAGAGGATTATGGTTATTGGTGGGGTGTAATTTGGGATAAGGACCTTTGTTTCGAAACCTATGGAAGAGATAATCTTCCACCTAATGCACCAACAATTACCGGTCCAAACAGTGGTAAAGCAGGACTATCATATGAATATACATTTACTTCGACAGGCCCAGATGGAGACGATGTCAAGTACTATATAGAATGGGGAGATGGCAACTCAGAATGGACTAATGACTTTACTGCATCGGGTACACCGGTAACAGTGAGTCATATTTGGACTTCCCAGGATACCTATACCATTACAGCTAAAGCCCAAGACGAGTATGGTCTTGAAGGTCCAGAGGGAACCCTAGTGGTTACTATGCCAGTAAACCAGCAATCACACAGTTGGTGGTTTTTACAGTTCTTACAGAATCACCCACGGATGTTTCCAATAATAAGGCACATGCTAGAGCTATAAACCTGCACTAAACCCTTTCTTCTTTTCTTTTCCGTATAAATCTACTTGTTTCATAGGCAGCATTGATGTTGATACTTAGTTCGTATTTTAAATTTGTTATAATTTATGTGTTCTAAAGGTTTTTAAATAAGGAGAAAGTTACATAACTGCAATTTGGGAGAGACATATTATGTCGAAAAGCAGTAAAAAACAAATCGATGAAGATGATAAGAAGCTCCTAAAAGTACTTCAAACAAGTTCTGGAGATAGCATTAAAAATATAGCGAAAAAATGTGGTTTTTCCAGACAGAAAGTATCGAGAGTCAAAAAAAGATTGGAAAAAGACAAAACAATCTGGGGATATAATGCTGTATTTGATGATGAAAAACTCGATGTAAAACGATATATACTGCTTGTTAAAAGGTCTTCTAAACCAATAGGTGATGCAATTAATAAGATAACCCAACTTACAGCCGAAAAAAGGGGAAGAAAAGTTGGAATAAATGTTCTATCTGTTGGCTATCTTCATGGCAGGTATGATGTGGCGATTGTTTTCATGGCTGAAGATATTAAACTTGCGAAAAAATTCAAAGAAATCTTGACTAATGAATTACCAAATTTGATTAGTGAAATTGAACTTATGGAATATGTTTTTTTATTAAGGTATGGTGGAATAACGAATCCTGAAATTGAGACATTTAGAGAGTTTTTTTAACGTTATAAAATTGTAGATTTGGAGGAGGAAAAATGAAAAAGATAAAAATTGGAGAATCATATTTAGAAATGACTGTTGGAGATATAACCAAGCAGGACACAGATGCCATTGTAAATGCAGCAAACGAGAGATTGGCTCCAGGTGGCGGAGTAGCAGGAGCAATACACAGAGCAGCAGGACCAGCGCTCTGGGATGAATGCAAGAAACTAAAAGGATGCGAGACAGGAGAAGCAAAGATAACCAAGGGATACAATCTTTCTGCTCCTTATATTATACATACAATTGGTCCGATATACTCTGGTTCGCCTGAAGATCCAGAAAAACTTGCCTCATGTTATAGGAAAAGCCTGAGACTTGCCAAAGAAAACAAGATCAAAAGCATTTCTTTCCCAGCGTTGAGTACAGGATATTTCGGCTATCCATTAGAGGAAGCTGCGAAAATCGCTCTAGAGACAGTAGCAAATGAATTGAAGAAAATCCCAGAGATTGATTTGGTACGATTCGTTCTTTATGATTCAAAATCCCTAGAAGTACATGAAAAAGTTTTGGATTCTTGGGATATTGGCTAAAAATCCTATGCAGTTTAGTCTCTGATAACAATTGACATAAAAAACTATTTCTTCTTTTTCTCTTTTTCCTTTGCCTTTTCTTCTTTTTCCTTTTGTTTTTCCTTTGCCTTTTCTTCCTGATGTTTTTTCTCTTTTGTCATTCCGCCCTGCAAAACCCTAATTCTAGAATTCATCGAGTGTATCTTTGCCTCAATTTGCATCTTTTTAATGTTAAAATCTGCCTTTGTAATTTTTTTACTCTCACACTTTTCGTGTAGATGTTCAATTTTTATCCGCTCTTTCTCTATTCTTTTCTCCAGCCTTGCAATATTTCTTTCTAACCTTTCAATGAATCCCATGTTATTTACTCCACAATTCTTTTCTATGTGCCTCAAGGGTATTGTTCTCTTTACCTAAATATTCTGCGAAAGTTTTAACTTTTTCTTTGCCAATTCTATAAGGTTCTGAAAAGATATCTAAATATTTCAAGTCTCGTAATAAATGATGATCAAGAACCACTTGACACCCTAGCGTTTTTATTATCTCTACCAAGTTATCTGACGAATCTTGTAAGCTTTGTTTGCTGAATTTCCATCCTAGAAAAATTGTCGGCGGCCCGTCCATAATAAGTAGATCCGGCTTCTGATCAATAATATAATCCTTGGCACTCTTGGTTACTGGACCTTGAACATCTGATGAATGTACTATTCTTTTTTCGCCATCATCAATGGTTGTCATAACCACATAACCAAGTCTTACATTTTCAGGACCGTGGAAAAACGGTGGTGAAAAAACGATCTTTGTGTTTCCAATTCGATGTTTTGAATCGTCACAGTAGTCTAAATCACAGATATTTCCTACAATTTTTTTAAAGTCTGTCCCTCTTCCTTTTTGGGATTTATTAATATCTTTTTCGATATCTTTAGCAAATACCTTTTTTCCTTTGTAAAAAATCTCATTTGGGTCATAGTGATCGTAGTGGTAATGAGATATGACAAGTATTTTGCATTTTTCTGCTAGTTCTGAAATTTTTAGTTTTGTGTTGAAAAGCGCCTCTAGCTCTTGTTGTACTGGTGGCAAGCCGTATCGTTTAGGCCCAAGTGCAGCAGACGGATCTATCAAAATTTTACAGTCTTTAGTTTCTACATATGTTGCCATTGAGCGAACACCCAGGGAATCTGATGCTACTGGTAATACCTTCATAGTTTGCCATATTGTGAACAGTTCAATAAAATAAAAATATATCTACAAATAAAACAAATAAAAAAGAGAGGGCAGGTTTACTTATCCCTGCTATTTTTACTTAATATGTGCCTTATGCCGTAACTATTATTTCTGTTATGTCAGAAACGTCAGTTAAGCCGTAAGAATCTGTTACAGTCAAAGTCACATTGTAGGTCCCAGCGGCTGCATATTCATATGTCGGATTTTGCGTTGTATTTAAAGCTGAATCATCACCGAAATTCCATGACCAAGTTAATGTATCATCGGTATTTGGGTCTGTTGATGCATCTGTAAATACTACTGATAAGTTTGTTGCTACATAGGTAAATAACGCAGTTGGTGCCACATTACCTACGATGATTACTTCTTCGTAAGTGTCGGTATCTGTTCCATCGGTAACAGTCAATGTAACTGTATATGTTCCGTTTTCAGCATATGTATATTCCGGATTCTGATCAGTAGACGTTCCTGTTTCATCACCAAAATCCCATGTGTAGGTTAATGTGTCATCTTCATCTGCGTCTGTAGATTCATCAGTAAAAGTCAATGTTTTACCATCTGCTAAATAACTAAAACTAGCTACTGGTGCATTATTCACTGGTGGTTCTTCCTCTTCTACACATCCGCTTAACATACCCATCATAAGTATTACACATAGAATGGGTACAACTATTTTTCTTTTCAAACTATCTCTCTCCTTCTTCATTTCTCTGTTTTTATTTTATATTGTTTAGGAGGTTTGATATTTAAAACGCTATTTATAAGTTTCGGATTTTTTAGATTATGACAAAATAAGACTCCTTATACCATCAAGAGAACATCTTCTCATTATTCAATCGTGATTAGGTCTTTTTAAACTAATAATCGATTTTCTCTAATTTCTTAATTTTTTATTAACATTTAAATAGATGTTTGTTATTGGGAATTTTATATACTGGAAAAGGAGAGGTACTTTATGAAGAATGAAAAAATGAAAATAATCTCGCTCTTGGTAATAGTTGCTTTAGCCATTTCGACTATTGCATTATCAGGATGCATAGAGGAAGAAGAAATAGAAAAAATACTGATAGGAGTGATTTTGCCACAAACCGGTGGACTTTCTTCCATTGGCGGAGATATGGTTAAAGCAGCACAACTCGCAGCAGAACATATAAACGAGGAAGGAGGCATATTAGATGGGAAGACAGTTGAAGTAGTGATAGAAGATTCTCAGACTGCTCCAGATCCCGCAAAGCTAGCCGCAACAAGATTAATTGCAAAAGGTATTCAAGTTATAGTAGGTGCTGCAGGCAGTTCCAATACACTTGCTGTCGCTACGGAGACCGAGCCTAGCGAAGTTGCTCTCATATCACCAGCTTCAACATCACCTGCGCTAACAGATAATGACTGGATATTCAGAGTTGTTGGTGACGATAACCTTCAGGGCAAAGCACAAGTGGATTTAACAGAGTCACTAAATATAACACATATCGTGGTGTTTTCAATAAACAATGCATATGGAGCAGGAATACATGCAGTAATACTTGAGGAAGCAAATGCGTCAGGAATGACGGTTGTCCATGAAAGCCTTTATGCCGAAACTGCAGATTCTTATGAATCTAATCTTGCAACCATTAAATCAGCGGTTGAAGCCTCTGGACAAAATATCACTGGATTGTTAGTTACTGCATATGGACTACAAGCGAATTTAATTTTTGCAAGTGCACATAAGCTTGCAATGACAGTATCAAATGGTTACCAGTGGATTGGGAATGAGGGTATAGTCGATGCAGCTGAGCTTCTACCTGAAGAATACCCAACTAATGCAGAAGCGGCAAATGGAACATATGGTACAGCTCCTGCAGTTCCAGATTCAACTGCAGAAGAAGAATTTAAAGCAGCGTACAACGCTAAATACGGGGATGATCCAATATCCTATGGCGATTATACCTACGATGCTGTTCGATTAGCTGCTGCAGCTATCGATGCTGCCGGTGCTAACGATGGTGTTAAAATTAGGACTGCGTTGTTTAACTATGATGCAGATAATCCATACGAGGGCGTTTCTGGAGATAAGAGTTTTGATTCAAACGGAGACATTCAAACACAATACTATGATATCTGGAAATTTGATGGAACCTCCTATAATCGAGGGCATGGATTTTGGCAAGATCCCATAAAAGGGGTAGAAGATTTCATACCATAATTTAAACCTCTGTAACAACTCTCTTTGGGTCATTAGTTTACCTAACGACCCTTATCTTTTATTTTTTTTCTCAGAAAATTACATTATATTTTTAAGATAATAACTGAACCGTCCTTAGGTTGAACCTTAAAAAATTATCGCATGGCATCTATAATAGAATGTCTATCGTCTTCCAAGAAACATTCTACCAATTTCTTCGTTTTCCAATATATCTTTAGAAGTTCCTTCAAAAATATTTCTACCCATTGCTAATATATAACCCCTATCGGCAATTTCTAGAGATTTCTTAGCATTTTGCTCAACTAGAATTACAGAATAGCCTTTATTTTTTAATGAACTTATCTTTTTTAAAACTTCATCTCGTGCTTTTGGTGATAACCCCGCAGAGGGTTCATCTAATAGTAATACAGAGGGGTTTGTCATAAGTGCCCTTCCTATTGCCAAAAACTGTCTTTGGCCCCCGCTCAAATTCCTTGCTTTATCTTTTACACGTTCTAAAAGGTCTGGAAACATCATATAAACATTATCTATATCTTTTTTTATCTTATCATCGTCTCTTATAAAGGCTCCCATTTTCAAATTTTCTTCTATTGTAAGTGAAGGAAATATGTTATCTAATTGGGGTACGTAAGTAAGTCCTGCCTTAACTAGATTATGAGATATTTGTCCAGTAATTATCTTTGAATTATATTTGATTTCACCTTCAAATATTCTTGCAAGACCAAAAATCGATTTTAACAAAGTGCTTTTACCTGCACCATTCGGACCTATCACTGCAACAAGTTCCTTTTCATATAGATTAAAGTGTATCCCATGTAATATGACCGATTTACCATATCCAGCAATCAGATTTTTGATTTCGAGAATAGATTTTCCTGCTTTTTTATCATTCGATTTTGGAGCTAAGGAGGTAGATTTACTATTTTTAAAATCTCTCTTTTTTTTGGATGTGTGTGGGATATCTACAGAATTATCTTTCATTAATCCGCCCCTAGATATGCATCAATCACTCCGCGATTACTGAAAATTGCCTCGGGAGGCCCCTCTGCAATTATTTTTCCTCGGTTCATCACGTAAATCAAATCTGAAAAATCAAGAACGACATCCATATTATGTTCAATAATTAGGAATGTTTTATTAAATTTATCGCGGCAATTGATAAGTATATCAAAAATCTTATTCGCTAACGTTGGGTTTACGCCTGCAACTGGCTCATCTAATAAAAGAATCTCAGGATCCCGCATAAGTGCCATTCCTATTGAAAGAAGTTTAAACTGTCCTCCCGAGAGGTTTCCAGCGTATTCGTCTTTCATATGGGGTAATTCAAGTAGATCCAGTAGTTCAATAGCGTAGTTATACGATTCTTTTTCCTCCTGAATACTTTTTTTAAAATTTATAATTGATTTTATAAATGAATCACCGTAATTCCTCTTAGGAGCAACTAACATATTTTCGATGACAGAAAGATTTCTGAATATTCTTACAAGTTGAAAGGTTCGAACTAGACCCTTGTTTGCAATTTGATATGACTTTAGATTTGTGATGTCCTTATCTAAGAAAAACACTTTACCTTCATCAGGACCATAGAAACCAGAGATTAGATTGAATAAAGTTGTTTTACCTGAGCCATTTGGTCCAATTAGTGCAGTTATGGTTTTTTTCTTAACTGAGATTGATACCCCATCAACTGCTTTAATACCACCAAAATGTTTACTTAGCTTCTTAGTAACAAGCGTATCCATCCTTTAATACCTCCATCTACATTTTTTATTGTTTTTTCAACATCTTTTCCACGTACTTTCCGTTCTTTAATTATACCCCTTGGTAGAAAGATTAGTACTACCACAATTAAAATGCCAATACTAGTCCAAGTTAGGGATATTATCTGATTGTTATCAAGTACTTCCGTGGGGATATAAAACTTCAATTCTTGTACAATTTGTTGAATACCGGTAATCACTATAGCCCCTATAATTACACCTTTGTTATTCCCCATACCGCCTAATAAGACCATGATCCAGATCATAAAAGTCCATAATGGCATAATTCCATCTGGGGTAATTGCTCTTTGAGTAAGAACCCACATAGAACCTGCAAGTGAAGCAATTATGGCTCCTATCGAGAAAGCAATTAGTTTGTATCGAACAGGATTCTTTCCAAGTGCCTTAACTGCATCTTCATCCTCTCTTATAGCTTTTAACACTCTACCAAATGGCATGGAATAAATAATGAACTGTAAAATCAAATAAATACATATAACAACCAGTATCAACAGTAAAAATGAAACAATCTTATGCATCTCGTAATCGAGTCCGAAAAGCAGCGGAATATTGAAAATTCCTAATTGTGGATATTCACCTCCTATTGCCTTCTCGTTACGAATTATTATTCTTATTATCTCTACAGCAGCGATGGTAATTATTGCAAAATAGATTTCTCTTATTCGTATTGCTGGAATTGTAATTGCTATCCCAAAGACAGTTGCAATAATCATTCCAAGTATTATTCCAATTATTGGATTAATACCTTGTACAATGATTGATGCAGTCGCATATGCACCAATTCCATAAAAACCTATGAGACCGAAATTCGGTAGACCCGTGTAACCTTGCTGTAGATTAAGACTAAGTGCCAGGATGGCATAGATCAAGATGAATGTTCCAATTCCGAGCAGTAAAAATACTAGTGGATGTAGATCCATATCACGACTTACCTCCAAAAATTCCTTGTGGTTTAAATAATAGGACCAGTATAAGAACTGCAAATACAATTATTTTACTATATTCAGCGCTCATATTTAGCAAACTAAAAACCCCAGCACCTACTGTATCAACAAGAATAATGATGAAGGCTCCAATAATTGCCCCATATATATTTCCTATAGTACCCAATATTACCGCAGCGAATAAAAATAGCAGCAACTGAAATCCACTTTCAGGTATTATCCCAGCGGGTGAGATAGTTGCAAATACTGCACCACTTAGACCGGCAAATCCCCCTGCAAGAATCCAGAGGAAAATAATCGATTGTTCTGTATTTATTCCAGAGATCTCTGCAAGATCCTTGCTATCTGAAATTGCTCGTAGAGCAGTGCCAATTTTTGTTTTTGTAAGTAAAAAATAAAGACCAATAAAAATAGCTATAACTGCTACAACTACCACAATCTCACTCGAATATATCGATGCTCCGCCTATATCTACTATATCTTGAGGGGGCTTTGCGTATTTCTTTACTCTTGGTCCCCAGATGAATTGAACAATCCCTCTTATGATAATGCTGATACCAAGAGATGCAATCATTAACATCAAAGGAGTTGCATCTCTTTTTCGCAAGGGCTTATATGCTGCAAAATCAAAAAAAACAGCCAGTGCAGCTGTGGCCGCAAATGCGAGAATATATGAAAAAAGTGCATTAAGAATTAAATTATCTATCCAAAATGAATTAAAAAATACTATCCCTATATAAGCACCAAAAACAAATAGCTCTCCATGGGAAAAATTCGCGAGTTTTAGTATTCTAAAAACTAGTGTGAGACCAACAGCAATAAGTGCATATAGGCTCCCTCTCACAAGAGAGGTTAATAACCATTGGGTTATTAAAACTCCAGGATCCATGCGTGTGAAGAGATGAGTACTTCATTCTTAAGAATTTCCTTTTACCACATGAAATTTTAAAATATACATTTTAAATCAAAGACAACGCTAATAAGATAAACACCACCGTTTAATGGTGGGGCATATACAACAGAATAAAAATCGTTTCTCTTTTTAATGCTGTACTAAAAAACAACATGATAAAGTTATGTATTTAATGTCTTAACTTTTTTAAGAAAATAGGTTATGATTTATTTCTAGACCAGTTGTAATGTCTAATCTTACTTGTTTCTCCAAATCCACATGCAGCACATTTTCTCTTCTGTACGTGGAAAGCATGTTTTCCACATCTTCTGCATGCGATGTGAGTTTTTTTACCACCAGAGCGAGATGCTGTTCCTTTTGTCATTCCAACTACCTCTTATTTTAAGGTGATATATAGATTATATTGTCTCCCCTTACAATAACTGTTTCGTGCTTAGCCTTTTGTTCGGTATTCACTATTTGATCGGTTTTTTTAAGTACAAGATTCATATGGGGAACATCGTAACCATCTAAGATGCCATGGTATTCTACTCCGTTTCTTAATTCTACCATTACTCGGCTGTTTAGACTTGCATGCAGTAACTTTAATGGCTTTTCCATAGTATTACCTAGGAGACACGAAATAGGGATATTCTTTATAATAGTTTGGGCTTTATAACCGGGGTAGGTAAAGATTAAAAATAACTCAAATAATAACCAAAGCATGTCTGTAAAACTGAGAAATAGGCATCGACTTAAAAATAAAGAAATAAAAAATATCTTAAATGAACTTAAAACCAAATTTGATTCAGATTTTTTTGATGTTGATTCGTCTGTTGAAATAGGAAATCTCGATCAGTTTAAGGTAATTCTTGTGGATGAAGAAATAGTTTTTATGATAATTGAAGATAAAGTAGTTTTTACATTACGTGGATTGTACAAGTATAATCCAAAAGAGCATTTTGTAGTAGTAGATATGGGTGCAGTGGGTTTTGTTTCAAAAGGAGCAGATATAATGGCACCAGGTATAATAGACGCTGATATAAACATTCAAAAAAGCGATTATGTATGGATTTGTGATGAAAAACATCGTAAACCGTTAGCTGTTGGAATGGCATTAATGACCGGCGAAGAAATGAAAAGTAAAAATACAGGGAAGGCCATAAAAAATATTCACTATGTTGGTGATAAACTTTGGAATCTTTCTAGCCAAGTCACGTAGTTTTAGAAATCTATTTTTTCAATAAGTCAGAGATAATAATTGGAAGTTTTGTTAAGTTGCGAGAAAATCTGTGATCATCATGTAGAAATATAACTGTTGCCTCTTGAACCTTTGCAAACTCCAAAACCCAATCATCTGGAACAACTTTGTCTTTTGTACCCCTCAGTATGATTATTTCTGCATTCAATCTATTTTTAAAGAGTCTCTTGTCTCTCATATCTTCAAGTATCCTCCTTTGGACACCCGCATGGTTATCTAGATTGGTATATGGAGGTACGATAACTGGATTGAGAAGAATGAGTTTTTTAACATTAGGATGATTGATGGCAGTTGAAGCTGCAAGATAACCTCCAAGAGATGAACCGATTAAAACAGCATTGCTATCATTTTTTATAACATCAGAAATACGTTTCAGACAATCAGATATTATGAGATCTTCAGGTTCACAATCGCGGTATTTAATTGCCTTTGCATTTAATTTTTCTTTGAAAATAGTGCCTTTATTGCTCTCTGGACTTGATTCGTAACCGTGGATATAATAAAACATATTACTCACCATTTAATAATAAATATTGTTTTTAAGTATACCCTTAACCCACGAATCTTTATAAGGGGATAAGAAATCATGAAAAAATGACGACGTATAGGGTGTCTCCGAGTAGTTAATAAGTTGGGTATAAAGAGGAGAAAATATATTATAAAAGTGGTGTACTCATGAATCCTAACAAAGAAAAAATGGTAGACGAGGTTGCAAACAGAATTGCTACTGGCGACGTTCAACCTTGGAAAGCCGAAGAATTTCTGTTGAAAGAATGCGGGATTATTTCTCCAGAGCATTATCGTTTAGCGGCTTTAAGCAGAAGGAAGCTTATAGGGGATTTGACCGGTTATCAGTTCAACTATCTAGAGATGCCGGACAAACCTTACTTTGTGAAATGGCGTTGTCCAAAGGATGGTTCTATTTGGCATTTAGAAGCTAGGGATATGGATACCGTCTGTTCCTACTGCGGTTCTGTTTTAGAGCCTTATGGGATCGGTGCAGAGAGATTTCTGCCACTGGCAGCCAATTATGTCGGTGGCAGAGAGGAATACTACTCTTATGCTGGTCAGATAAAGGTCTTTGGAGATGTTAACAAAACCTTCACCAACCTGTTGGCGTATGGTGCTGGGGTTGGCCCTCTGGGGATTAGTGCAGGTTGCTTCAGGATAAATAAATTTGGTGGAGCAGAAGTAAAAGTGGCTAAATGGGCTGGAGCGGCTCGTAATTTGAGCTATGTTTTCGAAAGCGAAGAAGAACGCGAAAAGGCGGTTGTAGTAGTGAAAGAAATCCTGCCTGCTTTGAGAAAGGAGATGGAGAAAAAGTATCTGACCGAATTCTGTGGAGAGATTCATGAAGTTGAGTTTGTCAGAAGACAACATCATGGCCAGTTTTACCTTTACATTTGTTTCTATACCCGATTTGAACATGTTCGGGGGCATGGCGATACTTCATGGGCTGTAGGTTTTGCCAGGGGTATAATTGATGCAACCTTAAATGAAAAAAAGGTAAACTATATCCAAAGCCTCGTTGCTATGGGGTTTGACGGGGATTTAAAGCCTGCCCCACGCAATCGACGAGGACGTTATGTTTCTGCTCAAGTAAGACTGCCCATAGTTACTTACGAAAAGATGAGCAAGACTAGCATAGATTCTCTTCTTTCCTATATGGAGGTTGAACGGCTGGGAGTTCTGCAAGAGCAGGGCGCGTTCGTTTATTCAGGCATGGGTGGCGAAATAATTCCTGCTCTCTACCGGGCAACCAAAGTCAATCCACGACCATGCAATGTCTCCTGTACCGAAAATATGTATGTTGAAATTAAGGGAGAGGACGTAATATTTGGGGTAGAGTTACTCAATTTAGAGGTTGGTGTGGCTTCATCGAGAGAAGGACCGATTTGCCCTACTGCCAGAGAGGTCCTTAAGTTTATAGGTATTGAAAATTCAAAAGAATTTGCAGCGGCTGCGGCAGCAATAGCTCTAGCTGGGGAATTCAATTTCACCTTACTCCATATTCGAGGCGAAATGTATGCCTCCAAATAGCTCTGAACCAGTTATATCTTTAAAAATAATTACACCTAGAATCTATCATAACATGAGCTCAGGTTGAAAAAGGTACAATTTGCAAAATATTTATCACAAATGTAAATAGCCAAAGAGATAACAAAAAGCGAATCATTAAACCCTTAACTTTCAATATCACCACCGGTTTTTAACTTCACCATGTAAATGTTTGTCGCTATCAATATAAATAATCATCGTGTAAAAATGTCAAAATGAAAAAATATTCCATATATCGTGATAATAGTTGACAACCTCATATACTATAGAACAGAGTTATTTATCTTATGAATGTAAGAATAAATATTTTTATAGAAACATTTAAATCTTATTTATACCTATAGTTACTTAGGGTAAAATGAACAAGAAAATGATGATCTCTGGGATGTTAATAATGATTTTACTGGTAAGTTTTGTAGCACCTATAGGATCAAGTCTGAAAATTCATACAAAAACGATAAAAGAACTATATGTAGAAACAAAAAGCTTTAATGGCGATACTATTAATTTACCATCTTCTTTTAGCTGGCGTGATATTAACGGTATTGACTTTACTACATCTATACGAAATCAAGCACCGTTTCACAGTTGTGAGACATTTGCGCTTGTTGGTGCTGTTGAAACAATGGTACAGTATGAAGTTGGTTACCCTTTTGGATGCGATCTTTCTGAGGCTCATCTATTCTTCTACAGCGGAGGAAACCTAGATTGGGGTTCATATCCAGAAAATAACACCCGTTATCTTCAAGAATACGGTATTCCAGATGAGGCATGTTGGCCATATCCACGTATTAAATTACAATATCCTTTGAATACTACCTCTCCTGACTGGCAGAATAGAACAGTAAAAATCACCAGTTGGGAATATCTTCCTGATGATCCTACAGCCATAAAAACTGCTTTAGTTAATAATGGCCCGGTTCCCACGTACATGCAAGTATATAAGGATTTCCAGCTTTATCGAAAAGGAATCTATAAGCATACTTGGGGTAAACTTGTAGCTCCACATTTGGTAACCATCGTTGGATATAATGACGACCTTGGATACTGGATCTGCAAGAATAGCTGGGGGGAAAAATGGGGTGACAACGGATGGTTCAAGATAAAATATGGGCAATGTAGTATTGAAAAACTTTCGTTTTATCTGACCGGTGTCTACGGAAAATTTCCGTTTATCATCGTTGATGATGATAATATCAACGGCCCATGGAATGGGACACCTGAACACCCATATCAACATATTCAAGATGGCATTGATCATGCCTACCAAGGTTATACGGTTTATGTGCGCAATGGAACATATTATGAGAACGTGATTATAAACAAAACCATTAATTTAGATGGTGAAGAACGAAATAACACCATTATTGACGGAAGTGAAATTGGAGATGTTGTACTTATTTCTGCTCCAGGAGTGAGAGTCTCTGGATTCACCATTCAACATAGTGGAGAAAAACTATTAGATGCAGGGATAAAGACACTCTCACTAAATTCCAATGTCACGATTTGTAAGAACCTTATTCAGAACAATGATCTGGGCATCTACCTGAATTTTGCATACCCAAAATCCTGGAATAGCATAAAAGATAATATCATCCAAAACAATCGTGATGGTATATATTCACTTTGGGCGAATAACAACGATATCGAGGATAACATTATTCAGAATAATGCTGGTGATGGTATTGAGATGGAATGCTCTCAAGTTTCTACTATAACTGGTAACAATATCAATAATAATGGTGAGTGTGGCATATATCTAAGAGCAGCATCAAACGATAATGTTATTAGAGAAAAAAATACCATTGAACAAAATGCTATAGGTATTAAGTTAGATAATTCGAATAAAAACGTTATTGCCAAGAATAATTTCATTGATAACCAAGATCAAGCCTATTTTTTTAACTCATTTTTCACCCGATGGTATACAAATTATTGGAACGACTGGGTAAGATTCATTCCAAGACCTATAAAGGGCCATATTGGTCTACGAGAAATTCCATGGATGAACTTCGACTGGATTTCATCACGGCATCCACACTAACCCTTTCCTTAACATATTATTTTCCATTTAGTTGCCTTCCCGAATATAAATTTTGTAAAGATGATATATGAAAATCTTATACAAATGGTTTTAGAGCAGGTATTATCCTGCTCAAATCTTTTCCTTCTATTACGACATCAGCTAATTTTTTTACACAATCATCATCTGGGTTAAATGCTATCCCAAGACCGCAAGTTTCAAACATGGGGATGTCAAAACAAGAATTGCCAACAGCTGCACATTTTTCCAAAGGTATGTCTAGCTCTTTGGCAAGTTTTCTCACATATTTATCTTTGTATTTAAGTTGAACATTCAGTATTCCTTCACCGGTCAGCCTATCATTTTCATCAATTTTAAATCCATTAGCAGACACATAGTTAATACCAAGTTCCTTGGCAACTCTTTCCGCCAAAATATCTAAACCAGCGCTAACAATAGCTGTTTTAATGTCATGTTTATTTAGAAAATAGATACAGTCTCTCGCTCCTTTCATAATAGGAATGTCATATAAGATGTTCTGAATGATTTCTTTGCTTGTAAATTTACCATTTTTTTTCCAGAGCGAGACATCTCTTTTTATAAATTCTAAATCATCAATGTTTCCTTTCAAATATTCATCTACTGACCGTTCATTTGATGTTCCAAAATAATCATGAATGTGTTTCCAGGAACTTATCGTATCTGTAAGAACTCCATCCATATCAAAAAAGACCATAGCTATCTTATTTGCTTTATCAATATTGTGGTTAACTTCATCTCTATTTTTTCTATAGCAATAGAATCTACATGTTGAGGTCATAGGAGCCAGGTCATAGAACATCTTATGTATTAAAGTTTATGGAGTATTTAAATAAAAACACAACGTTTTATTATATTAATGGCTTAAAACAGTTTTTTTTTGAAATTAAAGTGGGAAAACATATTATCGTAAATAATAATTAGACATCTACAACTGTAGGTTACCATAAATTTATTAAGTACTGTGTATACTATATATTTAGGGGAAGAATAT
The DNA here is from genome assembly GCA_030619765.1 of Thermoplasmatota archaeon. Taxonomy (GTDB): domain Archaea; phylum Thermoplasmatota; class E2; order DHVEG-1; family DHVEG-1; genus JAGLML01. Next base: position 3,053 of record JAUXAU010000011.1, on the reverse strand, counting down.
GTTTAAAAAAATATTTAATAGAAAATCCTTGGTTGTTCTAGTAGTGCTTAGTGCGTTTATTTTAGGGCCAACAATCAGTGCGCAGATGATTAATCCAATTGCAGATGTCCATATGGATGCAATATCGCTAAGTAAGTATATTCTAAACAATGATCATTCAATTTATTCCCTTCTTATTATTGCTCCTAAAAAATTTGTAACAACTTTGCAACCCCTCGTTACACATAAAAACAATGTTGGCATTTCAACGAAACTTGTCACATTAACAGAGCTTTATGATCAGATGGATGAGCACGGCAGAGATGAAGCAGAGAAAATTAAATATTTTATAAAAACAGCTATTGAAGAATGGGGTATAAAATACGTTCTTTTGGTAGGGAATTTTAGATTGATGCCTGTGAGATATTGTTACAATGCAGATGTCAATTCAGGATTTAATGAACCTTTTTTTATCTCTGAACTTTATTATGCAGATATCTATGATTCTGAAGGTAACTTTTCTAGTTGGGATACTAACAGTAACGGGATTTATGGAGAATGGTTTGGTAATGTATCAGAGGACAGTGATATTGACCTCTACCCTGACGTTTATGTTGGTAGACTTGCATGTAGAAACAAGATTGAAGTAAAAATCATGGTTAATAAAATAATAACCTATGAAAAAAACACGTATGGTAAAGAATGGTTTAACAAAATTGTTGTAGTAGCAGGCGACACCTATCCAGAATCGATAAATCCAAATTGGACTGGAAACGAGGGAGAAGAAAACACCCTTAGAGTATTGGAAAACATGACTGGTTTTGAACCGGTGAAACTATGGACATCAGATGGATCATTTACCGGTACGCGAGATGTACTGTCTGCAATAAATAAAGGATGTGGTTTTCTCTATTTTGATGGTCATGCAAATCCATTTCGATGGAGTACACACCCTCCAAATGATAAAGAAACATGGATTGAAGGACTTTCGGTATTGAGTATGTCTCGTCTAAGAAATCTAAATAGGTTGCCTGTATGTGTTGTTGGTGGATGCCATAATCTACAGTTTGATGTACACCTTGGAAATCTACTTGAGGATCCCTTCTTTTACTTTACGTGGATTTCGGAATGCTGGGGATGGAAACTTACAAGGAAAATTGGGGGCGGTTCCATTGCAACAATTGGGTGCACGGGACTTGGAATGACAAAAGAAGATAAGGAATCATTTAGTGGTGCAGGTGATTATCTCGAGCCTACTTTCTTTTATGAATATGGAACAAATGGCACCCACATTCTTGGTGAGGCTTGGGGCAAAGCAATATCAAATTATCTAAACGAATATCCTATCGACTGGGAGACACCTGCAGCATGGGATTATGCAATAGATGCAAAAACAGTGCAACAATGGGCACTTCTTGGTGATCCAAGTCTGAAAATAGGAGGATATTCCAGATAATTGCTGTTGAGTTATCTAAGATATCGAGAACCAATGTATATAAAAATTTATTAACTACATAATAAACTTGTTTACAGCCGATAACATGAAATATTTTAATAAAGTCATTTTTAGCTTTAAGGAGTACCTTACTTTCATTTATTTATTAATATAATAGTAAAAGCCCATTTATTAACGGTCAAGCATTAGCACGGTATAAAGTTAGATGTCATTTCTCTTCAAAACAATTATCATCTTTCGGGCATTCCCTATATACCATTTTGTTAATACGGCATTTACTCCCTACTTTCACATGTTCCACACTACCATCCGTCCCTGTTATGTCATCATAGATTTGTTCAAAATGTTTACAGTTTTTTTTATAATAGTTCATATCTTTCTCTCTCCTCACATTACAAAACAATTACTTAAACATCTACTGTTGCTTTTCTGTTTTAGCATTTTCATCAATTGGGAAAATCTCTCGGAAGACTGCCTCCTTTTCATCAATTGGAGAAATCTCTCGGAAGACTGCTTCCATTTCCTCTTTATTGTAATTCACTTTTTCAAGCATTTCCTCCAATTCATCAACTTTGAATCCTTCTTTCTTCCATTTCTGAACTTTACCCTTTATTGCTTTTATTCTTGATTCTTCTTTCATTCTTTCTTCCTCCAAATCTACAATTTCAATTATTCTAATCTAATATATCTAGCGATAGTTTCCTCCATTCTTCCATCTGGGTAAACGCCAATGGTAGTAAGACTCAGATATTTTCCATCTCTTGAAATATCAATACCAATACGATTAGGCGGTAAATCATACATTGAGGTGAATAAATCATTATTCTTGATTTCATAATTAACCCAATTCAATAACGAACCGTTACTTTCAGTTTTATAGGTTCCATTGTCATAAAATGTACATATCGTTACAAACTCTGTATCGTTATATGATGTGGTATTACCATCAATCGTTATTATTGTTTCTACCCATTTCCAAGAGCCTAAAATAATTCTTTCAATGTTTCCAATATCATTTTGACTTGTGTCCTCATCTTCGCATCCACTCAACCCAACAATCAAAAGTAGAATTATTATTCCGAGTATTACTAATTGTTTTTTAATAACCTTGCCTCCATTTCCCAATTTTGTAACCCTCTCCTTATATAAAAATCCTTACTCCCCTACTTTTACCCTACATGCAAAATAAAAAAACCCCCCCATCGATTTTATGAATTTATGAAAGGAGAAGATTTCAAGACAAAAAGACAGGTGTTTATTTGGAATAACTCTCAATACTCATATCTAAAACCCTACTTTTCTACTGTTTCTCCCTGTGTTTGCATGGAAAACCTATGTTCCTGCGGGGGTATAACATTAAAAACAAAAGAAAGTACAGCAGCCGCTACCTCAATGCGTTTAAATTGATAAAGAAAATGCGTTAGAGGGGTTGTTTGTGCCTCTTATTGATTAAAATAATGTTTACTGCCAATTTTGTTTTTAGCCCAGAAGAATCTAACATAAGAACTTTGATTCAGAGTTACAATGTCGGTTTACCACTACAACATGGTGCAGATGTAGGATTACGTTCCCAAAAAATCATTAATATCATTGAAAATATTATATCTATACCAGCAGA